>JACPVQ010000041.1 GCA_016191645.1 Candidatus Solibacter usitatus | reverse complement strand
GTCCCAACTACCTGGTGATGGAGTACATTGAAGGGCCTACGCTTGCACAGCGCATCAAGCAAGGGGCATTCACGATGGATGCGGCGCTGCCGATTCTCCGGCAGATGGCCGACGCCGTTGAAGCCGCGCACGACAAGAACATCACGCATCGCGACCTGAAGCCCGACAACATCAAGGTCACTCCGGAAGGCGTAGTGAAAGTGCTCGATTTCGGATTGGCGAAAGCTGCCGATCCGTTGCCGCGCTCCGACGATCCGGCCAATGCCACAACGCTTCGATTGGCAACCGTAGTGGGCGCGATCATGGGCACGCCGGAGTATATGGCTCCCGAGCAGGCGTCGGGCGAGGTGGCCGATAAACGCGCCGATATCTGGGCGTTCGGCGTGGTTGCGCTGGAAATGTTCACGGCGCGCAAGCTGTTTGACGGCGCGACGATTGTCCTCACGATGGCGGAGGTGTTGTCGAAGGAGTTCACGGTGGACGCCGCGCCGCCGGCGATGCAGGCGCTGCTGAAACGATGCCTGGTGCGCGATGTGAAAAACCGCATGCGCGATATCGGAGAGGCGCGCATTGCGTTGGCGAAGATCGCGGACGGAGATGTTGAAGCCGCGACAACTACGGTAACCAAGCGCAGATGGCTCTTCCCTGCGCTTGCCACCTTCAGTACGCTTGGCATGGTGAGCATTGGAATCCACGATTGGCTCGCCACGCGGCCGGTCCGGCAGCAGTTCTTGAAACTGGAAACGAACCTCGGCGCACCCGCTCCGATGGACTCTCTGCACGCAACGCTTGCCATCTCTCCGGATGGATCGCGCGTGGTTTTCGTTGGCGCGGCCAAAGGCGGCGGCAAAGTCCTGTTTTCACGCAGACTCGATCAAGACAAAGCTGCCGAGATGCCCGGCACGGACGACGCCACCTATCCTTTTTTCTCTCCCGACGGCCGATGGGTGGGATTCTTCGACAGCAGCAGCCTGAAGAAAGCCGCAGTCGACGGCGGCGCTCCCATCACATTGTGTGATGCCGCCGCGGGACGCGGCGCGAGTTGGGGAGAGGATGGCAACATCATCGCCTCGTTCGGCAATTCGCTAGGATTGTCGATGGTTTCGGCCAATGGTGGTAAACCGGTTGCGTTGACGGAGATTAAAGAAACTGCCGAGGCTTCGCACCGCTTTCCGTCCCTGCTTCCCGGTGGACGCGGTGTGCTCTTTTCCGGCGCATCTATGGACGCCGTGGGCGGGAACGTGGAGGTCTACTCCTTCAAGGATCGAAAACGGCGCGTCGTGGCGAAAGGGAGCTATCCACGCTTTCTGATGAGCGGCCACGTGGCTTACATCAACTCGTCCACGCTGTTTGCGGTGCCATTCGATCTGGACAGGCTCGAAGCGAAAGGAGCCGCTTTTCCGCTGGTGGAGAACGTCGCATTCCGCGAGGGTCGGGCGCACGCCTTGTACGATGTCTCGCGAAACGGGACGCTGGTCTACTACAATTCGTCCAGTGTGGGGTTGGAGGGTGCCATTCTTCAATGGGTGGATGCCGCGGGACGGGGAGATCCCCTACCGGGAGTGGCTGGGGCAAGCCGGTCGCGGCTTTCACCGGACGGAAAGAAGGTTGCTTATCTGATCACACAGAGCGGCCGCACGAGCGCGTGGGTCTACGATTTGCAGCGAGGCGGGAAAACAAGACTGACAACGAATCAAGACGCTCTGGATTTTTCGTGGACGCCGGATTCGCGCGCCATGATTTTCTCCTCCGGGAACCGTGCTTACTGGACGCGTGCCGATGGAGCGTCCCAACCGCAGCAGATTCTGGAAGACAAAGGGCAACTTTGGATCAATGACATCTCAGCCAATGGACAACTGCTATCGATCTCGAGATCAACAACTCGATTGTCCCACGCAACGTTGGAGTACAAAGACGCCTCGTCCAGGGACAGCGCGCCGCGAGTCGGCAAGATGGGGACTTGCTGCGAGGAGACCGGGACGGTCTTTGGCGGACGCTTTTCGCCCGACGGAAAATGGATCGCCTATCTCGTCCTGGAGCCGGCCGGACCGCCGCAAGTCTACGTGCGCTCCGTTCCGGACAATGGAGCAAAATGGCAAGTCTCGGCGGGAGAAGGCGGAGCGTCTCCGATTTGGTCGCCGAACGGCCGCGAGTTGTTCTTCAAGCAACCGACAGGGCGAATCATGGTAGTCGATTACAGTGTGAAGGGTGGCGTGTTTACTCCCGGAACGCCGCGTTCTTGGACGGAGCACCGGGTACCCGGAGTCACCACGGTTCCCAACATGAGTATCGCTCCGGATGGGAAGCGCATGCTCGTGCTGACGCCGCGAGCCGGGCAGAGTGAAAGCGCGCCACAGGCAGTCATTATCATTAACCTCTTTGAGGAAGTACGACGACGGGCGCAGGCGAACGGACAGTAGCGATACAAGAAAGAACTTTTGGCCACAGATGGACACAGATGAACACAGATAAGACCAACACCTTAAGTTTGTTTTTCTTATCTGTGCGTATCTGTGTCCATCTGTGGCTTAATATGTTTTGTTGATATGACCATCGGGCCTGGAACCACTCTCGGACCTTACGAGATCCTCTCCCTTCTTGGCGAAGGGGGGATGGGATCTGTGTGGAAAGCCCGTGATCCGCGGCTGGGGCGATTCGTGGCCATCAAAGTTGCGCGGGTGCAGTTCTCGGAACGCTTCGACCGGGAGGCGCGCGCCGTTGCGGCATTGAATCATCCGAACATTTGTACGTTGTACGACGTCGGTCCCAACTACCTGGTGATGGAGTACATCGAGGGGCCTACGCTTGCACAGCGCATCAAGCAGGCGGCGTTCACCTTGGACGCGGCGCTGCCGATTCTCCGGCAGATTGCCGACGCCGTTGAAGCCGCGCACGACAAGAACATCACGCATCGCGACCTGAAGCCGGACAATATCAAGGTCACTCCGGAAGGCGTAGTGAAAGTGCTCGATTTCGGATTGGCGAAGGCCGCCGATCCGTTGCCGCGCTCCGACGATCCGGCCAATGCCACAACGCTTCGATTGGCAACCGTAGTGGGCGCGATCATGGGGACGCCGGAGTATATGGCTCCCGAGCAGGCGTCGGGAGAGGTGGCCGATAAACGCGCCGATATCTGGGCGTTCGGCGTGGTTGCGCTGGAAATGTTCACGGCGCGCAAGCTGTTTGACGGCGCGACGATTGTGCTCACGATGGCGGAGGTGTTGTCGAAGGAGTTCACGGTGGACGCCGCGCCGCCGGCGATGCAGGCGCTGCTGAAACGATGTCTGGTGCGCGATGTGAAAAACCGCATGCGCGATATCGGAGAGGCGCGCATTGCGTTGGCGAAGATCGCGGACGGAGATGTGGAAGCCGCGGCAACCACGGTGGCCAAGCGCAGATGGCTCTTCCCCGCGCTTGCTGGGCTGCTCGCGCTGAGCACGGCGGTCGCCGGCACCTATGCCTGGCTCGCTTCACGGCCCGTTCGCCAGCAATTTGTAAAGCTGGAAACAAATCTGGGCGCGCCCGCTCCAAGAGATACCTTGTTTGCCGCGATTGCGATCTCGCACGACGGCTCTCGCGTTGTGTTCACGGCCAGTTCCAAGGGCGTGCTCCGACTCTTTTCCAGACGGCTGGACCAGGATGCCGCGGTGGAGATCCCAGGCACCGACGGCGGATACTATCCATTCTTTTCACCCGACGGAAAATGGATTGGATTCTTCAGCGGGACCACTTTGAAGAAGGTTGCGCTGGATGGCGGCGCACCCATCACCTTGTGTGATGCCAGTTTCGGCCGCGGCGCCAGTTGGGGAGACGACGGGAACATCGTTTTTTCCAATTCCAACAGTTCGGCACTTTCCCTGGTAC
>JACPVQ010000159.1 GCA_016191645.1 Candidatus Solibacter usitatus | reverse complement strand
GTGCGCATGTCCGGCGAAGTCCAACCCCACCCGCTCATGCCCTGCCGCACGTACGCCACCATTGAGTGGTCACCAAGATTGGATAGTTGCAGACCTTTAGCGTCGCTGCGACGGATCACGAGGAACGCTGTCCCCGCCGCGAAGTTGTCCTTGTAGGTCGAGTTGCCGGAGAATACTTTCCGCCAGTCGCCGCCGGTCTGATTGCCGGATTGATCGAGTGAGAGCCACTCTTGAGCCCCGGCTGGATCGGCACCCAGGCATTCACGGAGGCCAAAGGTGGGCTGGTTGGGCCAGCCATGATGCGCCTGACCATCGAGCGTGCTGCCGACGAATATCGCTCCGGCAGTTCCCTGGCCTGTTGGATTGCCGTACACGTCTTCATAGTGGGCTGGCGTGAAAGCGATCAGCGGCCCCTCACCGACGACGCCCAATGCCTCGTAGTAATCGCTTTCGTCACGGCCTGCCGCCACTTTGCAGTTCACGGGCATATCGCTGTCAGTGTAGATTTCGGGAACGACCTGATCGTAGATGGAGTCCGCGACAAGGGAGACGCTGGTTAGATTCGAACGTCCAAAACCCCATACGCCGGTGGAGTTGTCCTTTATGCCGACGCTCTGCGGTTCGGCAACGATCCCGCCGTAATATCTCTTCATGCCATGTGCGAGGCATCCGTTCCGTGTTTCGTATCCCTTGTCGCACTTTGCAGCGTCGGCGTTTGGGAAGTGAACAAGATCAAGCGCACCAGCAGTCGAGTACGGGCAGTGACTGGAGTTGAAATGCTTCCAGCAAGTGCGCGAAATCTTTCTCGAAGGATAGGGAAGATTCAGTTCATACAGCCCGTCGGCGGCAGTGACCTTGAACTCCGGGCCGGCATCAAACGCCCAGTTGACGATATCGCCCTTCCACAGATCGAGCTTGATGCCGGTGCCAACATGGAACAGCGAGAACTCGATGGAGGCGCGGAACAGATCTACATCATTTGCGAGGTCGCGCATCACGCGATCGGCGTTGCCAAACACGAATGTGGCGTCGTCGGCTGCATCGGCGGTCAGACAGGTGGATGGCCGGGTAGCCGCTTTGGAGTGGCTGGATCCTGATGAGCGGAATCATCTGCTGCACCTGCGAAAGCAGCGCCGTCTTGAGGGCCTCAGATGGGAAGCGGGTCACCGTCGAGTTGAGTGCGTACGTGGGCGACGTCGCCGGAATCTCAATGAGCGTCACGCCGACGGTGCAGGCATGATCCGCGACCATTTCCCACGACAGAGGCTCATTCGCGAACCGGCAGGTGCGGGCGATGGTGCCGTTACCATCGTCGTTGGGGGCGTTGTAAGTGAACGCGCCGTACGGCCCGTATTTGGATTCCCAAAAGTCACGGAGCGCGCGGTGGTCGTCGTCGTTCATCCATGTGCGCCGCACAGTGAACCGTTGTGTGCCTGAACCCAAAAGGAAACGCTGTTCGATTTTGGAGTTGCCGCTCCCAAACTGGTGGATTGCCACCTCTGGATGGCGCGAACGCCCGAACGGATAGTCGGGAACAATAGGAAACGTACCCGCGACAACGGCGTCCGGTATCGTGATGTTGCCGATTTGGTCGGGCATAGGTTTGGAAAAACCGTGAGAGCCAACTACGCCAGTTCGACCAGTTCGATCTGAACGTCGGACCTTCCAAGTCCGCACGACTGCTGCCAGTCGCCGTTGAACCGGACAGTGTACCGGCCAACGGTCACAACACCGGTGGGGTCGTACGAAAACCTGGGACTCGTGTCGTACGGATCGTAAAAGTAGAACGGTTCGGTTGCGCCGTTGCGCGCGTCAAAAAAATCGCGCAGCATCTGGAGCGCGGCAGGCGTCAGACGTTTCGTCAACCGCCACCGCTTTCGGCTGTTGGATGCCAGCACTGACCGCTGCGACTCCCCGTTCTTGTACTCGTTCTCGATGAACGGGTAAGCACGCTCGTGGACGAATGCGCGAGACAAGGACTGCGGAAGCACCGTCGCTGGCGATGCGTTTTGTACATTTCCAGGCACAGATCTACGACGTCAGCAAACCAGGACTCAACTGGAGACTCGTCAGTTCTCGCCGGTTCGCGTTTGATTTGGTTGCGCTCATCGATGCGCTCTGCACGGCACGCGGGTTGTCCGCGATTGCCTGCACCGCCTCGCCACGAAGTAGTGCCGTTGTGGCGGGACCGTCAAGTTGAATTACGAGGCCGCCGCCCGACGGTGTTCCTCTTCCGATCCTATCGAGCGAAGGAAATCCGCCCAACGCCGAAAGTGGCGCACCATTCTGAAATTGCGGCGACTGGAATAGCGAACCGCCCGTCTCGACCAGCGAGAGTGGCGTCACGGAGCCGGGCATGCCCGTCGTTTTCTGACCTGTGCTCATCGCGTACAACTGGATCAGGTCGCGGATCTGTGGACTGCGGATCGCCATGTCGAGGTTGCCACCGAACCCAGACTTGGCCATATCCACGATCTGATGCAGAATACCCTTATCGGAAATATCGACTCCATAGAGCGCCTTGATCTTTTCCTTCGCCTTCTCCAGTGCGCCCTTTACGAACAGACGCACAATACCGGCAACCGCTCCGGCCGCTGCCCCGATGGCCGCGCCAATGGGACCGCCAAATTTGTAACCGATGATCGCGCCGCCCGCCGTGGTCTCGGCGAGGCCGGTGTAGCCGCCGCGGCGCAAACCGTCGAGCGCCAACATTCCACCTGCTAAAGCGGCCCCGGTCGAATGGCCAACTGACGAAAGCTTCTGCGCCATGGTCGCAGCCTGCCATGTAGTTGCAATACCATCAGCGATCTGGATGCTCGGCGTAATGCCGAACAGCGACTTGAGTCCAGGCAGAATGCCCGCCCAACCCGCCTTCGAGAAGATTCCGCTACTGGTTGCTGTGGCAGCACCGATCCCCGCGCCTGGCCCCGACGTAGCCGGCACGAACGGAGGGGTGGCGCCGGGGCCGAGAACCGGAGCCAGAATATTGGGAAGACTGCCCGCAGCACCGGTCGCGCCCCCAAACACCGGCACAGCGCCGATGCCGAGAACGGCTCCAAGTCTCCCCAACGGCCCGCCTTGCCCCAAGCCTCCCTGCCGGAACTGCACGTTCGCATCGGGGATGAACAATTGCGTCAGCATAGCCGCGACGCGCGACGTTACGACATCCTTGATCGCCGTGAGGATCGCGGTTTTGAGCGAATTGCCGATGGCCGACCACACTGACTGTGACTTGGTCAACAGAGCATCGAAGACGCCGCCTGCCTGCTGTTTGAGCGAAGAAAAGATGTCCCGGTAGTATTCGATGACCGTATTTCGCTGGGCTGCGGCACCCTTGATTGCGGTCACCTCGATCTCATTCGCCGATGAGCGGCCGAGCGCCGCTTTTTCCATCTCACCCAGAGCCCTGATCCGGCCGGTGATCTGCGCAATGCGCGCCTCATCGAAGATGCCCTGCGCGAGCGCGCTCTTTTCGGCCTCGTCGATCTGATATTCCGTCCGCCGATCGATCTCTTTCAATTCGATCTCAGTGCGTTGCCGGATCGCTTCCGTTTCGATTCTCGTCTTGGCGCCTTCAAGCGCAATC
>JACPVQ010000040.1 GCA_016191645.1 Candidatus Solibacter usitatus | reverse complement strand
CGGCTTCAATGGGGCCGCAGCATCTCTGCTGCGGAAATCAGGCAGTCCTTCGCCGTCCGGTGTGAGCCAGGCTGGCTTCAATGGGGCCGCAGCATCTCTGCTGCGGAAATAGCCGATCATCTATCCTATTCTGTTTTCAAGGATCTGCACAACTCGTTGCGAGCGGCCTCCACGATCACTCGCCTCGGAAAGCTCCCCTCTTGCCGCCGCCGTTTCAAGTTCTTCCAACCACTGACTTTCTTCCTCCCGAGCGGTGCCCGCCATTCCGCTACTGCCGCATCGCTCGCGGCTCTCAACGCGTCACAAAAACGGAATAATCTCCGATCTCTCCTTCCAGTACCCTCGCCAGCAGTCGCGCCTGCACCTCCAGCAAGCGCCGGTAGCTGAGACGGTATTCAAATATTGGATGTGTCACCAGCGTATCCATCCTCAACTCATAGGCGTGGTAAAAACTTCTCCGCCCGGACGGAGTCAGCGCAACGGCGTCTCCCGACCGCATGAAGTCGGACGCGGTCACCATTCGTGTGTTGATGGCGGTGACCACCGCGGAATCGACAATCAACGGTCGAAACGGTTCCATCAAGTCCAGCGCCAACTCCGGCCTGCCGAACCGGGGTTGATGATAAAAACCCAATTGTTAAGGCAAAAAAAAATCAATAGCCGGGCCGCGTTTCCCTCAATTCCCAGCAACTCCTCGGCGCTCGCCGCGCTTTCGGCCCGCAGCGCCATCTCCTTCATCTGGCGCAGCGGCAGCTCCGGCGGCTCAACGTGGTTGCGCAAGATCATCGTGCGCTGGTTACGAATCTTCCCCGCCGTCAGTTTTCGCGAAAGCTTCAAACAGAACCAAGCCTCCCCTGCCAGCCGGAACTGTGACTGCCTCAGGAAAACATTCTTCGTTACCATGCCCGTCGTGATCCCGTAGAACCAGCCGCCTTGAGAGAAGTAGCATACTGGGATCTCCGATTCGCAAAGCAATTGCGTTGCCTGCGTGGTCACCTGGATGTTGCCCATCAGGTTCAGCTGTGAGATTTCGATGGGCCGGATTTCCTGCCGCAGTGCATCCTTCTCCTTCACTTGAAGTACTTCTCCGGATCGGCCCACGCGCAGGCCTTGTGTGTTGAGATAAACGGCCCGAAGATCTGCGCGCGGTGCCAGCAAGCGGCGGACCTCCTTTGTCGGCGGCTTGCGAACTGAGTCGTTCTCCTCAAAGAGTGAAAGTTGGCCGCTGGCGTCCTCCTCCACGGCACGCGAGAGTGTCGTCGTCTCGCCGGGCAGGCAGATGGGGTTCAGCGAACAGCCCGGGCACTTGGGGGAATCGTCCAACGGTGGCGGGATGCGGCCGCTTTCGGCCACGGCCCACGCGGCATGAATCGCCGTCTCCGTTTCCCCTATCACCTCCTCGGAGAACGCAATGCGGACCCGCTGCCGGGTAGCGGCGTAGAAGATGATGCCCTCTTCCACACGATATCCGTTCTCCCGCAGTATGATCGCCTGCACGGCGAGTTGCGCACGGTCGGCGGGCCAAATCTGCAGCGCGCCATCCACTTCGTACGGCTTGCCGTGTTTGTAATCGACAGGCGTTACACATCCGTCCTCCACTTCCAACAGATCCATTTTGGCGATCACACGAAGGCGATCGCACGAAAGCGTCACGGCGCGGGTCTGGATGCTTTCCTCCCCGATCTGCTCCGGCGAGGGAAGAGGCTTGCCTGCCTTGTCCACCCGTTTGTGCTGGAGTTTTCCCTCCACTGTGTCGGCGCTTTCGCGAAACAGACCGTCCACCCATTCGTAAAAGAAGAGACGTGGGCAGTAGACGAACTCATTCACCATCCGCGCCGGCATGTAGTCCGGCAGCTCCTGCGTTGGTTGGGCGGGCAATGGCAACAAGGGAAAGCTGGCCATACTTACACCACGATGCACGGCGCGTCCACTGGGGAATACGGTTTTCCGAGCGCAGTGATGACGCGATCCCCGCGACCTTCAGCAGGTCCGAGATTCACGAACAGTACCTGGTCTTGCCCGTGATGGATGATCCCCGACAACTCTCCCTTCAACCGTACTAGATCGGACGCCGTCAACTGGCATTCAAAAACGGAATACTGCAGGTGATCGCCGTAGCCCCGCATGGTCTTGAAGACGCCGCGAAGGCGCTTGTCATCGGCGATGTCGTACGTGATGAGGTAGGACGTGCGCATGGAGAAATTATCCCTCCGCCGCAAACACTCCAATGCCACAATGACGTCCGATGCCGGCGAGCACTGGGCCATCGACGTCTCCAGTGAATTCTACCTGCACGTGGAGTCGTGGCCATTGTTCCAGATGCTTTGGCACCCGGATCTCTCTCGCCGCCCCCGCGCCGGACCAATAAGGCGCTGGCTGAAAGGTGATCTCAGCGATGAGGCTCTCCGGGAACCCCGCTGCTTCAAAGCCCTGACAAAGCAAGCGTTCCGTTTTGGTCAGCGAGATACGGCCGCGCGCGCAGTTGTGGCCGTGTAAAATCATGGGTGTCACCGTTCGCCAAAGCCTTGCTTTCCCGCGCGTATAGAACGGGAGAACTTTACTCTTATCTTTTAGCGGTGTAAGTGCGGCTACCTCCGTGCCTTTCTCATCAGTGAGCACCCACCCCGGCAGCTTGATCCCTAGCAAATCCAGCGCTTCGCGGTCTGCCACTTCCGCTGAGGGAGGTTCTACAATCAGGACGCGCCGGATGCCACCATCTGTATGCTGATGCCCAATGGAGGGAAGGGGCACGAAGGACAGGCGGTTCCCACGTTCGTTCGTTGTAGTGTGGCCCAGCACGTAGGAATCAATCCAACTCTGCTTGAGTTCTTCCTGCTTCAGTGCCTCGCCGGCGGCATGGCGCAGCCAGGCGGAAACAGTCTGCGCCTGGTCCCAACGCATGCGGAAGTCATCTCCAGCAAGCGATTGCAACGCGAACGCAATGCACCTGCGTGCCCGCCAGCCGTTCACTGGGTGGTAGCGTACTTCGGCGAACTTGGTCGGACGAGTGTAAGGATCGACCCCGGCTCTGCTGATGCGCTTTACAAAGGCTCGATGGCTTTCCTCGAGATGCTGAAGGAATCCCGCCATCGGCGCTCGCAGCGATCTGCCCCCGCGCGCGTCAGGTGTGAATTGTTCCAAACCCTCTGGCGGAGCATCGTCCTTGAGATCGGCCTCCGCAGCCGCGAAGTCCAGACCCCACCCTAATGCTCGAAGGTTTGACGCCAGGAAATCTAAGCCCGCAAGGTGTTTTCGCGCTGCGGCAGAGTCCGCAATCGGCCAGCGATAGACAACGTCGGGCTCACCAACCAAATGCCCTTGCAGTCTGCGCGGCGCGACTGGTTTTGAAGTCTTCGTGCTTCTCTCTCCGTCCAAGCTGTTATTGGGAACGAAAAGTGTGTACGGCTTTCCATTCTGCACCTGGCGGGCAAAGATCTCCGGTGGCCCCAAGCGTTCCAACCATTCCAGCGCGATTTGGTGCCGTATTTCCCATTTCGTCGCAGGTGCGCCGGTCTTTCCCGCAGAGACCAAGGCCTGAAACAAGCGCGCCGGCGACGGCGGCCAGTCGCTACCGTGGTAGTGGTTTGAGAAGAAGCGGATTGTGAGTTGTAGTTGGTGCGCCATTCTCAGCCACCCTATTTAGCTTGCTTGGCTTTCTTGTTTTTTTTCTCCGAATGTTTGTCAAAAGCAACTCGTGCGAGCTTTGCGTCGAACTCCACAGATCGGCTTTTCCCCACGACAAACGCTTCTGAGGCTGCTGAAGCAAACGCATACGCTGACTGGACACACTCGGTGGAGTCCTTCGACGTGCCATCCCGGTACACTAGTTTTTGATCCACCGGCCGGTCTGCGACACGGACTAGCAGACACCCTTGACGAAGAAATAGATCCAGCGGTGCCGATGCCGCAACCAACGCCAAACCGAGAACGTAGCGGCGTAACTCT
This sequence comes from Candidatus Solibacter usitatus, assembly GCA_016191645.1. GTDB lineage: Bacteria > Acidobacteriota > Terriglobia > Bryobacterales > Bryobacteraceae > CADEFT01. The sequence goes on along the minus strand of JACPVQ010000040.1, from coordinate 5,898 downwards.
ACGCTGCCACCAACGGCGCGCAGAGCGGTAAGGTTCAGCACAACGGTTCGCACGATGTCACCGAATACGATGACGCCACCAAGAGCCCGGCTCGGTGCATCCAGAAAGCCCTCTGCGCTCAGGGCATCGGTTTTCACGTCGGCGAACATCTCGGAAACCTCGTCAGCCATCAGACCAGGGGAGTATTGAGCGGCGCGGCTCAGTTGCGCCACGTGGAAAGCCCGAATTGTGGACTCAATCAGGCGTGGGATTTTGATCTGGGTACCCCGCGAATCCCACGCTCCGAAGACAATCGTTGTGGGGGCGATCTTCGCCAGAGGGACGGCATTGCCTTTTTCAAAATCTGCAAATGCGGCTTGTAACTCTTCGCCCAGGGAGGTTGATCGTGCCACGGCATCCGCCGCTCGATGACCAAGCTCCAGCAGATTCACGTCACGACCCTTCACCTTAATAATGACCTGCGGCACCATTCCTTGGTTCGGGGTCTTCATGAAAACCGGTTCTAGGCGGTTGGCCTGCGACCCAACCGTGTCGATCAAGCAAACGCTCTTCTCTCCTTCACCGTCGATGATGTAGCTGGGCGCATCTCGCCGCTGATCCTCGGGTGGAGCGAAAGTCGGCGGAAATATCACTTCTCCTATTCCCGCAGCTGGTTGCAAGTACTCCTTTATTACAAGGGCACTCGGCCCGCCTTCTTCGATCCAATCATCAAATCGACCTAACAGTTCAGACATGATTCACTCCTTCCGCAAACAGAAATGTCTTGTAGCCTTGCCCGCGAATGGCGGTTGTAAACTGAAAGTTCCACCCGCAAAGACCCGGCCACGGGGCTGAACAAGCGCCGCGAGCAGTCGCGATTGGCAGCATGCTACCCCATGCAGCGTATCGGTAGGGCTTGCGTGGTTGTTTGGAGGGTCGAAACCCCTGCAATCCGATCACGGCTAGTACCTCAACCCAGGGGAAGGTGGATGAGTCCTGCCCAAGGTCGTTGGGCGAATACCCGGCGTCAAGCGCCTCCCACGCGGACCGTGCGTCTACACCAAATCGCGATTTGGTGTAGACTGCGGCCTTGAACAAAGAGGTTATCGGGATGGAATGGTCCAAGAGACGCAGCATTTCACCAAGTACTCGTCGGGGTGTTTGCTGCCCACCCCAAGTCTTCAAAGGACTCTTATCCGTCAAGGTCTCGTTGAGCCACCAGTTAAGCGTGAGGGAACAGCTGCCAAAGCTCAGATCCAACGGCTCCAGTGTCGCGTCATAGGGTTTACCCGCAAGGCTGGCTTGGGGTACCAGACTCATTTCGTTAGGTGGAAGGGCCGCGTCTGCATGAAGTACGAACACCGCCCCGCCCCGTTCAAAACAAGCCTCCGCCCCTGGTGCCGCCATTTCAGCGAGTTCGAATAGTCCACAGCAGGCGAGGAATTGGCCGGGGTTTCGCGGGTCAAGTTCGATCCGATACTCAGGCATTGCTGGCCGTCCCCTCGCTGGCTGCCGATACAATGGCGTCCGCCGCTCGAAAGATGGTCTCCAGATACGCCAGTCCCCAGGCGCCGTAATGCCGTTGCAAGCGGCTGAAGCGACGTGCACTCTCGAGTGCAATTTTCGCGCTCCGCCGCACGGCCGTCTTGTCGTACGCGAAATCGGGAAAATGCGGCCTCGCAAAACCGTGATGAGCGGCCACCAGGTGAAGCGCCAGATCGCGTTCCTGCTGAGTGAACTCAGCCGGAACTAAGTTCTCTGCATCCAGAAGCGATCCAAGCTCATGCCGGTAACCTCCCAGCGCACGGCCGTCCAGCCATGCACTCTTTGCCAGCGCTGGCCCAGCTTGGAAGTTTCTCGCCGCCCGCTGCCAGGTGCGCCGGTCTTTGCCCAAGTCGTGGTGTTTTCCTGCCCACTCGAAGATGCGCACCAAACGCTCGTCGAAACCAAGATGACCGGCAAGGTCCGACGCCATGCTGGCGACCTGGCCTAGGTGTGCGTCCAAGAACTGGGCCGCTGCTTGCGGCTTCTTTCGGACCTCTCCGGAAAAATAGACCCACTTACGACCTGCATCGCCTTCATCGTCAGTTGCTCGAAAGACCTCGTATCGGAAACGAAGCCCGGTTTCCGGTCTTTCCTCATCAACCTGCAACTCAATTCGTTTTCGTGCCGGCGTCTCTGAAACGTCGTACCGCGCTTGCTCTGTCGGCGGCTTGGCCCAATCCACCATCCCGTTGGCGTCCAAATGGCCGGTGTTGGGCTCCAGCAGCAAAGTAGCGAAGTTGAAGCGCGATCGATGCCGCTTCAGCAATTCTGCCAAAGTATCAACGAAGATCTCTCCGTTCGCAGCAATCAAGATCGCCTTGTTGCCGGTGAAGGGCGACTTCTCCAGATCGTTGCACAACTCTCGTGAATACTGCTTGAGTCGTTCCTGCGCCACTACTGGAAAACAGTCGAGAACTTCCTCAATGTCCTCCGGATCCGTGAGATCCAGAACATCCTCGCGCCAAGCTACATACGTTTCGGGTGGCGACGCCTCCTCATCGCCGCGGAGCCATGGCTCGACCGCGGGCCGCGATGGCCAATCCTTTGCCTTGATGGACGTCATCGACCAGACGTCGATCAACCAGGGCAGAATCGGGGCTAGGTTTGGTCCCCGTGTGTTAGCCTCCGGCCGTGGACGATTTCTCCGAAGGTTCTCCGGCGAGATGTTCCCTTCCAGCGAATGCAAGTACTTCACGGTCGCTCTTAGATTCGCATTCTTGTCGTCCTCTAGTTCCACGTCGAGTTGCGCGTTGTAAAACACATATGCATCGCCTTCGGTTTCACCGAAGCGGTTCAACCGTCCAAAGCGCTGCAACAGATGGTCCGCCGTATCAATGTCCGTAATCAAACGATCGGCTGAGAGGTCAATTCCGACTTCCCCTGCTGAGGTTGCCACGATCCAGCAAGGTGAGGCATCTGGCGCAGGGGCGGCTTTGCAAAGAAACGGCTGGATCTGCGGCTGCTTCAGAATCTGATCGCGCTCAAAGCCGCGTTGCATCCCTGTTATAAGAATGACCTCAGTATCTTTATATTCCTTCTCAATTGCTGTCGCGATACTACGGGCTTCGCCAGGCGAACGAACGAACACAATCGTGCGCTTGCCCGGCTGCAAGGCTAAGGATCGAATCTCCTCACGCGGCTTCTCCACTGCTTTCACGTGAAGACGTTTTACAGCGCGGTACCGCTTTGCGAAAACCGATTCTTCGCTCACTAAATCTGAATCGAGAGTTTTGGGAAATGTATCGCCGCTGCTCTCTCTCTGTGTGGCAGAAAGCAGGATGGTTCGCAAAGGACGCTCGCTGCTGGTCCTTGTCTCAATGTCGCGAATCAACGCCGCAAAAGCAGGCGTCAGATGTGCTTCGTCGTTCACGATCAAGGTATCCTGACCGAGCAGTCCGGCGTGAGAAGGACGGCGACGGAAGCTATCCCCGTAACCCGAAAAAAGAAGCCGGCTGCCAATCATGTCCACAGTGCCGATAATGATCGCGGGGCGCGAAGGGTTACGGCTCCACTCGCGGTTGTCCTGGAATTCGCCGCGCAGGGTACTGACTGCCAGCGGGGGTTCCGCTGATGGAGCACAACAAAGCTTCGCCAGTGCGGCGCGCACATCCCCCAGACGTCACCTCACGGGTATTCTTCCGGGACTCAAGTCAGTGCTACCGGGAATCTTGCCACTCAAGAACAGACAGTACAGTTCGTCCTGCCACGCGAATGGCGTTGCTCCGCCGGAGATCGCCGCGAACTCCTGGCGAACCGTTGGGATGGCCACCATCACCTCATCAGGTTGGGCTTGACAGGCCATATGCCGAGAATACTCCGATTCAATAATCTTTTATCACAATCCGAACCACGTAATGTGTCCACTATCTGTGTTCATCTGTGTCTATCTGTGGCTAATGCACTAACCTCAACCATCCACAATTCTCTTCACCTCCACCTTCGGCCTATGAAAATTCAGCAGCAGCGCCACCCCCAACCCCGACGCCTTCAAATAATTGATCCCCTGCGCCACATGCTCATTCGCAAACCGCTCCACGCATTTCAGTTCCACAATCACCCTTCCATCCACCACCAAATCCGCCGCGAACTCCCCCAAGCACTCGCCCTTATACGTAACCGCATACCGCACCTGCCGCTCCACCCGCACCCCGCGCAACCCAAGCTCTTTTTCCAAAGCCCGCTCATAAATCTTCTCCAGAAACCCACACCCCAACACATTCGACACCTCGAATGCCGCCGCAATCACCGTTTCCGTAACCAAATTCACCTCTTCATCAATCACTACAATTCCCTCCTCTAATTCAGTGCCCCCCGCCCACAAAACTCTCATTTTTCTTATCTGTGCCCATCTGTGTCCATCTGTGGCCAATAGTCGTGTTCTTCGTTCGCATCCACCGATCACGGATCAAAAAAATAATCTAATTCCTTAATTTTCAACAACCTGTGCCTACCACAAACACGCCTCCCATCCATTCCTAAATTACAATCCATCAGAGGTATCAATCATGCGCAAATCAACCGATCTTCAGAAAGCCGCTTCCCGCGCCAACGGCGCAAAATCCAAGGGCCCCACAACCATCTCTGGCAAAGAACTCGCCTGCCGCAACGCCATCAAGCATGGCTTCACCTCCCGCATGGTCCTCCTCCAGGACGAGGACCCCGCAAGACTCCAACAAATGACCTACACCTTCATGGACCGCTTCAATCCCATCGACGATTCCGAAGTCATCCTCGTCATGGACATGGCCGCCGCCACCTGGCGCATTCGCCGCCTCCTCACCGCAGAAACCGCCATGCTCGATATGGAGATGCAGCGCATCGCCTCGGAAGTTGAAAAGGATTTCAACGGCGCGACCATCGATCATCACATCGCCGCCGCCATCTCCTCCCTCAGCAAGACCAATGCCCTCCAACTCTTGCTCCGCTACCTCGGCCGCGCCCGCCGCGACTACGCCCGCGCCGAACGCGAACTCAAGGAATTGCAGGCCGCCCGCGGAAAAAAGCAAATCGAACCTGAGACTACCTTAAACGTCCAGTTTCCAATACCTTCCGATCTTCCCTCGTGGGAAGAAGCCGTCAGCCGTCCCAAGTCCGCCCCGCCCAAACTCGCGGCTTAACCACAGAAATAGGAGGTGAATTATCAAGAAATCGCACCAACCCGCCGGCTACCGTCACTCCATACACGACCACTGTCACCCGTGGTCCCCGCCATCCGCCGCCGCATTCACCGCGTCCTCTACCCGTCCCGGATTCCCCGCCTCTTGGCCCAAACATTGTTCCGTCCTGCTCTCCACGTTGCGCAAATTCCCCGACGCTCATGCCGCAGTCATCGAAGCGTTGAACACTCTCGAATCCGGTGACACTCAATGAACCTGATCCACTTCCTCGACCCCGTCGCCTTCGCGCGCGACGCCCTCCACTTCCATCCCGACCCCGTCCAATCCGCCGTTCTCCGTTCCCACTCCAGCCGCTGCATTCTCAACTGCACGCGCCAATGGGGCAAGTCCACCATCGCCGCCATCCTCGCCCTCCACCGCGCGCTCCACCACGAAGCTTCTCTCATCCTCTGCATCAGCCCCAGCGAACGCCAATCTGCCGAGCTCATCCGCAAAGCCCAATCGTTCCTCACTCTTCTCAACATCCGCCCCAAATCCGACAATCAAAATAAATCCTCCATCGTCCTCCCCAACAAATCCCGCATCGTCGGTCTCCCCTGCCGGGAACAAACCATCCGCGGCTTCTCCGCCGTCTCTCTGCTGCTAATCGACGAAGCCGCGCGCGTCCCAAAATCTCTCTACCACGCAGTCCGTCCCATGCTAGCCGTCTCCAACGGCGATCTCTGGATGATGTCCACTCCCAACGGCCGCCAAGGTT
>JACPVQ010000158.1 GCA_016191645.1 Candidatus Solibacter usitatus | reverse complement strand
TATATCTATCTACTAGTATACAATTTCTGTAATGAACTCCCTTCAAGTTGAACGTCGGCGGATTCTTCGGTCCGGTCACCGTCAACGGAAACAACTACATCTGCAAAGTTGTCTCCAAGAAAGAGCCGGACATGTCCCAGTTCGACCTCCAGAAGTTCGACCTCCTGTTGCGCGTGAAAGGGCGAAAAGCTCAAGAGCGCAAGGAACTGTTCGAGGACGGGCTGGTGCACTACCTGAAGCAGAAGGGGACAGTCAGAATCCACCAGGAGACTCTGAAAAAGCTGATCGACAGCTTCCGGAGAACCTAGCCTGATGCTCCAGTATGTGCTGGAGTTCCTACGCACACTCACCAATCCTGAAAAGCTGATCGAATTGCTTTCGACAGTTCTGGGTGGGCCCGCCGGGTATGCGATGTTGTGCGCCATCGTCTTTTCGGAGACGGGCCTCTTAATGGGATTCTTCCTTCCCGGCGATAGCCTCCTGTTCACCGTCGGAGTGGTTTGCGGCGCGGGCCAACTCGATCTGCTCACGGTCAATATCCTGCTCATGCTGGCGGCGATGATTGGCAACGGAACCGGATATTATCTTGGATACCGCACAGGCCCCGCCATTTTCCGCCGCCCGGATTCCCGCTTCTTCAAGCAGGAATATCTGGAGCGTACGAAAGCCTTTTATGAAAAGCATGGCGGAAAGACCATCGTCTATGCGCAGTTCATACCGATCTTGCGAACGTTCGCGCCCTTCGTCGCCGGCGTGGGCCGGATGCGCTACCTGCGTTTCGTTTCCTTCAATGTCTTTGGCGCCATCGGATGGATCTCGTCCATGACGGTCTCGGGATACTTGCTGGGAAACGTCCCACTAGTGCGGGCGCATTTTGAGAAAGTTGTCGTGGCGATTGTTCTGATTTCGGTCACACCTCTGGTGCTTCAGATCCTGCGGAACCGCAAAGCCTCTTAGCGCGTATATTGATTCATGCTTCTGGCAACCCTCAGTCTCTTGTTGACAGTGGAGGCCCATCCAGCCGGAGTGGAAGAGAACCGGCAGATCGTTCGCAAGGCCGTTCAGTTGTACGAAAAAGGTTTTGAAAACAACACCAAGTTTTTCTACCAGCGACGCCGGGAGGTGAGCGAATTCGAATCCGGCGGCCGCGTCAAGAGCAAGAGTTCCACCACGGTTCGGCGCGAAGCGTACGAAGGCTTGGTCGTCCAACGAGTGGTCGCCCGCAACGACCAGCCGCTCTCTCCCGAAGAACAGGCGAAGCAACAGGAAAGAATTAAGACGGACGTTGCCGCTTTTCGTTCCCGCGGTCCGCAAACCGCTGCTGCCAGGAAGCGTGGCGCGAACGAAGAGATGCAGCTGATGAAGGAATTTCCCGAGGCTTTCGATTTCACGCGCATCGCAAACGAGAGTGTGAACGGGCGGCCAACTGACGTCTACGATTTTCAGCCGCGGCCCGGCTATTCGCCGAAAAGTTTCAAGTTCAAAATGTTTGAGAAGGTGAAGGGCCGCATGTGGATCGACGCAGCCAGCGGAGAGATGGCGCGCGTCGATGCGGAGGCGTTCGACACCATCAGCGTCGGCTTCGGCATCCTGGGCAAGGTGGGAAAAGGGGCAACGTTTTCCATGGTCCGTCAGGAAGCTGCTCCAGGGCTTTGGGTGATGGAGCATCAGCGCATGAAAATCGAGGTCCGCGTGATGCTGGTGAAATCAATTCGCCAGGAAGAAGATTTGCGCTTTAGCGACTACAAGCCGCGTTAGCCGCCAATGGCGTACATCGGCCTGGGCGGCGGCACAAAACTCTGCGAGTTGATCTCGTGTCCCAACCATTTGGCTTGCACGTTGGCGCGAATGAGGTCCGCTATTTCCACGTCGCCCGCTCCTCCGCGAATGAGTTTCTTGACGTCCATCTCTTCCAGCGCGAACAGGCAATATCGTAAATGTCCATCCGCCGTGAGACGGATGCGGTTGCAGTTCAGACAAAACGGTTTGCTGACGCTGGCGATAAAACCCACTCTCCCAATGCCATCGCGGAACCGGTACTCCGTCGCCGGAGCGCGCGGATCCTGATCGGGAATGTAAAATTTGTTTTTGTTGATTTTTAAAAAATTTTATACAGACATCGATGCCGCGCAGCACGCGGTCCAGTTCGTCCCGGCGCGTGATCTCCCGGAAGCGCGCACGGTCCAGCGTGTCCAGATGGACGTTGATGCGGCGCAATCCGGCATCGTACAACGATGGGGCGAGATCTTCGAGCAGCACGCCGTTCGTTGTCAGAGCCAGGTCGCTGACACCCGGAATTTCGCAAAGCTGCCGGATCAGAACCGTCAGATCTTTTCGCAGCAGCGGCTCGCCACCGGTGAGACGAATTTTCGACACTCCCAGCGACACCGCGACCCGCGCAAACCGTACGATCTCTTCGAAACTGAGAATCTCCGCGCGCGGTTGAAAATTCGTCGCATCCTCCGGCATGCAATAAAAGCAGCGGATATTGCAGCGATCCGTCACGCTGATGCGCAGGCTGTCGTGCAGACGCCCGAACGTGTCGGTAAGCGGGGCCATGCTAGCGGACCGCGAGCATGCGTTCGATGGGAAGGCGCGCCCGTTCCATGATGTCCGCGGAAAGTTCCACGCGGGGCGAAAGCGTCTCCAGACAGCCGCGCAATTTCTCCAGCGTGTTTTTCCGCATATGCGGACACTCGCTGCAATTGCAATGATCGTTGGGAATGAAGTGGAACGTCTTGCCGGGCGCGCGCCGCTGCAGGGAATGCGTCACGCCGCTTTCCGTCATCACGATATACTCACGCGCGTCGTGGTGCACGCACCAATCGATGATGGACGAAGTGGAGCCGATGAAGTCGGACATGCGGAGTATGTCCTGCGGACATTCCGGATGCGAGGCCACCAGGGCGTTGGGATGATCGGCTCGCGCCTGCGCCAGTTTGCGCGCCGCGAACGTGGCATGCACGATGCACGCGCCCTGCCAGATCTTCATGTTCTCGCGGCCGGTCTCCTTCTTCACGTAGTTGCCCAGGTTGATGTCCGGGAGGAACAGCACCGGACGGTCCACCGGCAATGAATTGACAACCGATACGGCGTTTCGCGACGTGCAAACGATATCGCTCTCCGCTTTCACATCGGCGGAAGTGTTGATGTAGCTCACCACCAAATGATCGGGATACCGCTTGCGGAAGGCGCGCACTTGCTGGGCGGAGCAGGAATCGACAAGGCTGCATCCCGCGTCTTTATCGGGAACCACAACGATCCGCGAAGGGTTCAGTATCTTCGCCGTCTCGGCCATGAACCAGACGCCGCAGAAGACAATCACGTCCCCTTCAAACTTCTGGGCGGCTCGCGCAAGTTCCAGGCTGTCGCCAATCGCATCCGCCAGGTCCTGTACTTCGGAATCCTGGTAGTGATGGGCCAGAAGAATGGCGCGGCGGTCGCGCTTCAGATCCTGTATTTCCTCGGAAATGGCCTTGGTTGCCAGCATGGGGGTACCTCAGGTGGTTACCTCCTATTGTACCCCTGCTTTGTGGTCAGGTCTCCGGGCCGAAACCGTTTTAGGAGCAGCCGCTGGTCCCGCCGCAGTTCTCGCACTTGTAGCAGGACCCATTGCGGGTCATCAGGCCGCCGCACTCCGAACACAGCGGCGCGTCTTCCACTGCCGCCGCGAATGGCAGACTCTGCTGCGGTTCCGGCTCGGTGGGCCGCATCTTCGGCGACTCGCCGGCTTCCGGAACCACCGCATCGGGCCCGATGAACTTCGCTGCCAGCCAGCGGAAGATGTAGTCCATGATGGACTTCGCGTAGGGCACTTGCGGATTGCCGGTCCAGCCGCTGGGCTCGAAACGCACATGGCTGAACTTATCGACAAAGAACTTCAGCGGCACGCCGTACTGAAGGGCGTAGCTGATGGCGGTAGCAAAGCTGTCCATCAGGCCGGAGATGGTGGAGCCTTCCTTGGCCATGGTGATGAACAATTCGCCGGGAGTTCCATCTTCGTACAAACCAACCGTGATGTAGCCTTCATGGCCGGCGATGCCGAATTTGTGCGTGATCGACTGCCGCTCATCGGGCAACTTGCGGCGCACCGGGCGGTACACGATCTTCTCGCTGGCTTGTGCGGCCGGAGCAGCGGTTGCGCCCTTCGCGCTCTTGCTTCCACTCGCGCTGAGCGGCTGCACCTTTTTCGAGTTGTCGCGATAGATGGCGACGGCCTTCAGCCCCAGACGCCAACTTTCGATGTAGGCGTCCATGATGTCTTCCACCGTGGACTCCTCGGGCATGTTGATGGTTTTCGAAATCGCGCCCGAAATGAATGGCTGCGTTGCCGCCATCATGCGAACGTGGCCCATGTGATGAATGAAGCGCGTGCCGTTATGCGGCCGCAGGCTGCAATCGAACACCGGCAGATGTTCGACCTTCAGTTCGGCAGCGCCCTCGATGGTACTGGTGGAATCGATGTGGCTGACGATGTGCTCCACGATTTCCGGTGAATAGCCCAGGCGGATCAGCGTTTGTGGAACCGTGTTGTTGACGATCTTGATGGTCCCGCCGCCGACCAATTTTTTGTGTTTTACCAACGCGAGGTCCGGTTCAATGCCTGTGGTGTCGCAATCCATCATGAATCCGATGGTGCCGGTAGGCGCGATCACCGTGGTCTGCGCGTTGCGGAAACCAACTTCGCGGCCCTTCTCGTATGCCGATTGCCAAACGAGCTTGGCCGCTTCAAACATCGCCGGAGGTACGCGGCGGTTGTCGAGACGGGAAACGGAATCGCGATGCAGGCGGATCACTTCCAGGAAGGACTCTTCGTTCTCCTCGTAGCGCGGGCAAGGACCGGTGGATTCGGCGATGCGCGCACTGGTCAGATACGCCTGGCCGCACATAATGGCTGTGATGGCGGCGGCATACTCACGGCCGCCGTCGCTGTCGTAGGGTAGGCCCAGGCTCATCAACAACGCGCCGAGATTGGCGTAGCCCAAACCGAGCGGGCGGAAATCGTGCGAGTTGCGGCAGATCTTTTCCGTCGGATAGCTGGCGCTATCCACAAGAATCTCCTGCGCCATGATCATCGTATCCACGGCGTGACGAAACGCTTCGACATCGAACTCGCCGCCGGGGGAAACGAACTTCATCATATTCAATGACGACAGGTTGCAGGCCGAATCGTCGAGGAACATGTATTCCGAGCAGGGGTTGGACGCGTTGATGCGAGCCGTTGTCTTCGACGTGTGCCAGCGATTGATGGTGGTGTCGAATTGCATGCCGGGATCGCCGCACTGGTGCGTTGCATCGGCAATCTGCTTCATCAGGTCGCGCGCGCGATACCGCTTCACCGGACGCCCGTCGATACGCGATTTGACCCACCAATCGCGGTCTTCCACCACGGCATTCATGAACTCATCGGACGCGCGTACGCTGTTGTTTGCGTTCTGGAAAAAGACGGAGCTGTAAGCATCGCCGTCCAGCGAACTGTCGTAGCCGGCGTTCACCAGCGTGTGCGCTTTCTTTTCTTCCTTCGCTTTGCACCACACGAAGCTCTCCACATCGGGGTGATCGGCATTGAGGATGACCATCTTCGCCGCGCGCCGCGTCTTGCCGCCGCTCTTGATTACGCCCGCGAAAGCATCGAACCCCTTCATGAAACTCAACGGACCGGAGGCGCGGCCGCCCCCTGACAGGATGGCGTCCTCCTCGCGCAATTGCGAAAGGTTGGTCCCCGTGCCTGAGCCCCACTTGAACAGCATGCCTTCCGTCTTTGCCAGGTCGAGGATTGATTCCAGCGTATCGCCGACCGAATTGATGAAGCACGCCGAACATTGCGGCTTCGACGCCCCTACTTCCAATTTGCGCACGGCATCGGACGGCTCATCGTAATACCAGCCGTAGCCACGCTGCTCCTGCACGCCCACATTGAACCAAACCGGCGAATTGAAGCACGCCTTCTGCGTCAGCATCAAGTGAGCCAGTTCGTCGCGGAAGTTCTCGGCATCCTGATCGGTCTTGAAGTAGCGTCCGCTCTTGCCCCAATCGGTAATCGTATCCACCACGCGGTGAACCAGTTGGCCAACACTGCGCTCCCGGGCCGGAGATCCCATCCGTCCGTGAAAATACTTGCTCACCACAATGTTTGTCGCGGTTTGAGACCATCCGCTGGGGACCTCGACGTCCCTCTGCTCAAAGATCACAGATCCTTTGTCGTTGCCAATCGTGGCGTTGCGCAGCTCCCACTGCACCTCGTCGTATGGCGTCTTGCCGCCTTCCAGGCGGGCTGTAAAATAGCGGGGAAAAGCAACACCCGGACGGAGAGGCGTCGGAATGGCTCTCTTCAACTCCTTCATCCGCACGCTAAGGTCGACACTAAGCTGGCCCATGGGCAATCCTTTTGTTATTTGATTTTCTTGTAAATATCGAGCTTGCGAATTGTGCTACTTCTGGTTGCGCCAAGTTGTGCGACTTGACGCGGCTTTGTCATGTTCCCCCAATATGTAGTACTTCGTCAAGAAAAATATCTATATAAGGTACATAGAGTTACGGATATGAAATCAGGTAAACACCTTACTTTTATCCTGCACCGTTCCCGCTGCTTGCCTGCAAACTGTTGAAAAAATTACTTTTTCAGATGATGTGCCAACCACGCATGAACCTCCTGAAAAAAGTATCGGCTGTCTTCCGGTTTTAGGATCCAATGATTCGCGTCCGGGAATACAATTAGACGGGATGGAACCTTCTGACGTTGCAAAACGCTCCAGTTCTCGATGGTCTGATTCAGGGGCACTCGGAAGTCGTTCTCCCCTACTGTCAATAAGATAGGCGTCTTGAAGTTCTTGGCAAGACGGATGGGATTCTGCTCCCGCCAAACTTGCCCCTGTTCCCAGACCGGACCGCCGGCCATGACTTCGCGGTGCCAGATGGTGTCGCTGGTCCCCCATTGTGATTCCAGATTAATGAGTCCGGCGTGGCTTATCAGGCACTTATAACGGGTGGTGGTGGCCTCCAGCCAATTCGCCATGTGGCCGCCATAGCTGGCTCCCCCTGCGCACTGACGCCCGCCGTCGATGAAAGGAAACTGCCGGATGGCCTCGTCCGCCGCTTCGTTAATCTCGTCTCCAGGCGTTTTGAACGGGTCGCCTTTCATATCCTGGGCAAACTTCTCCCCAAACCCGGTGGAGCCCGTATAGTTCGTCAGCAGCACAACGTAGCCGGGTGCGGCGAGTAGATGGTAGTTCCAGCGCAAGGTGATCTCGTCGCGCCACATGGTATGAGGACCGCCGTGGATCACAACAAACAGCGGGTACTTTTTCGAGGCATCGAATGTAGGAGGCAGCACCACCATGTTGTGGATCTTTCGCCCGCGCGACGAAGTGAACCAGAAATGTCGTACAGGCTGCCAGTCGATGTTGGCCGCCGCTGTAGCGCTTAGGTCTGTGAGGGCCTTGCGGGAACGAGTCGCCGGGTCGATACGAACGACCTCGGCAGGGTTCACCGCGCTTCCCCACAGAGCGATCAGAAAGAGTTTACCGGCAGCCTTTGGCGTTTGAACACCAGTGACGACGCCGGCATCGGTATCGACGGCAATACGCGGTTCACCGCCCTCCGAAGGGATCGCGTATACCTTTTCCAGTCCCTGATGCTCGGCGGTGATGTAGACCGTCTTCCCGTCGGGTGAAAAAGCATAGCTGTTAATGCTGGAATCGAGACTTGCGCTGATTGCCTTTTTCTGCCCTATTTTCACCAGCCGGGTGTTGTTGTGTACTTGGCTGTTGTTGGGCTCGCGAACGGCATGCAGGGCTCCTGTGCCGGGCTGGAAGGCGGGCTTGGCATAACTGTCGTCTCCTGGCGTGAGCAGCTTCGGCTCACCGCCGGAGACAGGCACCTCGTACAAACGCGTGGCGGTTTCGCGGCTTGCCGAAAGGTGACGGTCGGTAAAGGCCGCGATCACCAGGGACTTGCCATCCGGGGACCATACGGGTTGCAACTCATCGCCGCCGGATGTCGTCACTCCGGCGTAGCCTTTTTGGTTCACGAGTTTCGTTCCGGCCAGCAGATCCTTCGCCGCGCCGCCGTCCAAGGGCTGAACGAACAGATGCGTTTGCAGATCGTCCATCCAGCGATCCCAATTGCGAATGGGGAAGGTATCGTAGACGCGGGCTTTATATTTGAGCGCTTTCCGTTCCGCGGCGATCCGCTTGTTGTCGGCATCGTTTCGCGTACCTGGATAGACGCGGCTGCTGAACGCGATCGACTTGCCGTCCGGGCTCCAAACGGGGCCGGAAGCGCCCGTGGAAAGCGTAGTGTGCCGGATCGCGTCGCCGCCGGCGAGATCGAGAATGTAGATCTGCGCGGCTTCGTCGCCTTCGCGCTTCGCTGAAAACGCGATCCGCTTGCTATCCGGGCTCCAGGCAACCCCGCTCTCGCCGGCCTTCGTAAATGTCAGACGCCGGGGTTTTCCGCTTCCATCGGCGGCGACCAGCCAGAGGTCGGAAATCTGTTCCCCCTCCGTGTAGGAAGGCTCCGTGATGGTGAACACGACGGACATCCCGTCCGGAGAGACGGCGGGATTGCTGACCCGCTTCATCATCCACAATCGCTCGTGCGTGATGGGATCTTTGGCGGTAAGAATCAGCGTCGAGATGAGGAAGAGACGCAGCATGTACGCAAGTATAGCTTGCACAATTGTCCCGGTTGCCTGCCCTCGGCATCCACCATATATACTGGGTCCATTCCGATTGGAGGGCTTCATGCGGATGCGCCAACTATCAATTGCCGCGGTCTTCTGTTCCTTGCTGTACGGGCAGGGTACCAACGGCGCGTTCACAGGAGTTGTAATAGATCCCACCGGCGCCGTCATAGCAGGCGCCGCGGTGACGCTGAACAACATCGCCACCGGCATTGCGGCGCATTCCATCACAAATGGCACAGGAGTGTACTCCGTGCCGTCGCTGCCTGTCGGAAGCTACGAGATCCGCATCGAAGCCAGCGGCTTCAAGGCGTATGTCCGCACGGGGCTGGGGCTGGAGACTGCGCAGACGGTTCGCGTCGACGCGCGGCTGGAGGTGGGCGCGGCAAGCGAAACCGTAACCATCCGCGCCGAGGCGCCGCTGTTGCAGCAGGAGACGTCGTCGGTGGGCACGCAGATTTCCAACAATCTGGTGAATGGGTTGCCGTTTCAATTGACCGGAGGCATGCGCAATCCGTTTGCATTCATCCGGCTGACTCCCGGCGCAACGGGACAATCGGGAGCGGGAGATGGAACGCGCATCGCCGGAGGCCGCACGCATGCCAGCGAGGTGTTCGTGGACGGCGTACCTATTATCTACCGCGCCGATCAGAGTGTGGCCGGTCCCGCCGCGCCGCCCGTGGACACCGTGGCTGAGTTTCGCGTGGAATCCGTGGTTCCGCCCGCCGAATACGGACGAACCTCCAGCGGAGTGGTGCTGGTTACCTCGCGTTCCGGGACGAACGAGCTGCACGGAAATTTGTTCCTTCTGCTGCGCAACAACGTGCTGGACGCGCGACGCTACAACGCATCCATTGCGGACATTACGCGGCAAGGCGAATTTGGCGGCGGCGTTGGCGGACCCGTGATCTTGCCGAAATTGTACGACGGCCGCAGTCGCAGCTTTTTCTTTTTCAATTACACAGGGTTTCAACGGCTGAACGGAGTGCAAGGCCGCTTGGCGACTTTATCAACGGAAGCAATGCGCGCGGGCGATTTCTCCGGCGTCACCCAACGCATCTTCGATCCGCTCACTGCGGCAGCCAATGGACAGCGCCAGCAGTTCGCCGCCAATCGCATTCCGGCGAATCGATTGTCTCCGTTCGCCAAAGCGATCAACGCCGTGGCGCCGCTGCCAAACCTGCCCGGCATTTCCAATAACTATTCCAGCGCGCTGCCCTCCATCAACACCATCAATACCTACTTTGCGCGATTCGACCACGCCTGGTCGTCGAATCATCGCATGAACCTTGCCGCGCGCCCGCGCATTGAGGGCCGCGACAATAACGGCGTGCTGCCCAATTTCATCGACCGCACTTTTCAGCCGCTCTACACCGTCAATGCAACCGCCAGCGACGATCTGGTCATTCGCCCGAACCTGGTCAATCACTTTCAACTCGGCTACACGCGCTTCTTTGCGGAGGTCTCGCGATCTCTCGATATTGGAGTGAAAGTGCCCGGCGCATTTGAGGGAGGCTTCCCCGGCGTCCGCTTCGCCGGGCAGGGATTTACCGCCATCGGCGCGGGCGACGATCGCTTCAATACGGCCAACAACTACAACCTGACGGAAGGCCTGTCGTGGACCAAGGGACGTCACAATCTCAAATTCGGCGCTCGCATCGACGCGTACCGGCATAGCGTTTTCACGCTCGGTTTCCGCGAGGGTGCTTACACGTTCTCGCAGTTCGGCACAAGCCAGCCACAAAGTGCCGGCACGGGCCATTCCTTCGCCAGCTACATGCTGGGCATGGTTAACAACGCGACCATGGCGTTAGGCCTGCCCTTCGGCTACCGCTCGCGATACCACGGCTTTTATGCGCAGGACGATTGGAAAATCACAAACCGGCTGACGCTGAACTACGGCATTCGCTACGAATTCCAGACTCCGTTTTCCGAGCAGTATGGACGCATCAGCCGCATGGACCGAAGCCTGCCGAACCGGGCCGCCGGTGGACTGCCGGGCGCTCTTGTCTTCGGCGGAGATGGTCCCGGCCGCAGCGGACAGAACACCTTCTTCCAGACTTACCGGGCGGGCTTAGGGCCGCGCTTCGGGCTCGCCTACAGAATCGCCTCCAACACCGTTGTGCGCGCGGGATACGGCATGTTTTACGCCGGGCTGATCGGATTCGATTCCGACAATCAGGGTTTCGGCGCGAACGTCAACGTCACAAGCCAGGATGGAGGCCTCACCTCCGCCTTTCTCATCGACCAGGGGTGGCCCGCCGGCGTGGTGCGCTTTCCACCGTTCATCGATCCCACAGGCTCGAACGATCAAGGAACAACCACATCCAATAGCAGTCGCGGTCAAGGCGCGCGCTTGCCGCGAACCAGTCAATGGCAGTTCAGCCTCCAACAGACAGTCCATAATATTTTGATCGAGGCGACGTATGCGGGAACCGTGTCTCATGGCATCACGAATGATGCGCTGGAGCGCGTCAACCAACTGAATCCTTCCTACTTGGCGCTTGGTCAATTGCTCACTCGAAACATTACGGATGCGGCTGTTGCCGCCGCGGGTTTCCGCCCGCCCTATGCCGGGTTCCGCGGCAGTTTGGCGCAGGCTCTGCGCGCCTTTCCGCAATACCAGGACATCACAACCACGGATTCTCCCACGGGCAATTCCAGCTATCATGCGCTGTTTCTCAAGACCGAGAAGCGTTTCTCGCACGGACTTCAGTTTCTCGCCTCATTTGCCTACACGAAGAACCTCACCGATGTCACGTTCCAATCCGGAGCGCTCAGCGCGCCGCAGGATCAATTCAACCGGCGCGCGGAAAAATCGATATCCGATGTCGACGTCCCGCAGCGTCTGACGGTCAGCTATATTTACGAGCTGCCCGTCGGGCCAGGTAAGCCATTGCTATCGAGAGGCGTCCTGTCGGTGCTGGCCGGCGGCTGGTCGATCGCGGGCATTCATTCCTTCGATCGTGGCGGCCCCTTGCGCATTACCACGACGAATGGTCTCCCCTTGTTCGGCGGATCCCTGCGGCCGAACCGCGTCGGCAGTGTTCCCATTCGCACAGCCTCCACTGGGAACGGGTTCCGGCCGTTTAACTTACTGAGCGGCGAGCAAGGCGACATGTACTTAAATCGCGACGCCTTCGCCGCGCCAGCGCCTTTCACTCTCGGTAACCTGGGCGTGTTTCTCCCCGATGTGCGCGGCTTCAGTTCCTTCTCCGAAGACTTCTCGCTGTTCCGCCGCGTCCGGTTTCTGGAAAAACACTCGGTGGAAATCCGCGCCGACTTCTTCAATGCGTTCAATCGCCGGAACCTCTCGGATCCCGTGACGGATCTCACGAATCCGAGTTTTGGCCGGATCACAGGACAAGGCTCGGCGCGCATCATCCAGCTTGGAATGCGCATGGACTGGTAAAGACAAAACGCCTAATATCCGGTACTGTGGAAAGAGAAGGAATCCACAAATGAAAGTGGTTATCGAACTCTCGAAGGAACAGGCATCTGTATTGAAGGCCCAGGCTGAGGCTCAGGGCTTGACGGTGGAAGGATGGTTCCAGGAAATCGCCGGCCATCACGCTCCGCCAGGTTCAATCGCCCATCTGCAGAAAACGGACCCAAGAGAGTGGGCGCGCCGATTTCATGAATGGGCTGAAAGTCATGATCGAACTACGCCTCTGTTGAGTGAGGAAGCCATCAGCCGCGAGAGCATCTATCCGGACCGCACCTAACAGATGCTTGTAGATACGAGTGTTCTGATCCGCACCTTACAGCCGCACCACCCCCTCTACGCCGCCGCGAACAACGCCGTCCGAATTCTGCCGCAGCAGGCCATAATCTGCACATCGTTCCGCAGAACCTTGTTGAACTCTGGGTTGTGGCAACGAGACCGGTCGAGCAAAACGGTTTAGGTTTGTCACCAGCCGAAGCCGCTGAGGAACTACAGCGGATCAAAGGCATGTTTATTCTGTTGCCCGAAACCTCCGCGATCTACCCGGCATGGGAAGCACTGGTCACTAGGCACGCAGTATCGGGCAAGCCGTCGCACGATGCCCGTTTGGTTGCAGCGATGCAAGTCCACCGGCTGACGGCAATACTGACATTCGACAAGGCCGGGTTCTCGCGATTCCCCGGTGCTCAAGTTGTACACCCTGCCGATGTGCGAGATGAATGAACGATCGATTAATCGCCGCTTGCGTGTGGACGCTGTGGCGGACGCGAGGCGGCCAGTTGGCCCAGGCTGACGTGGATCTGCGGAATGACGCCTTGATCGAGCGAGTTCATCACCGCCTCGTCCGTGTGCAGTTTGCCTAGCTTCTCTTTGAGAAGTTGGCGGCGCAGCCGCAGTTCGAAATCGGCGAGCTTCTGCTCGACATCGGTTTTCTTCTTCGCCGCTAACACCATATCTTCGCGATAGCGTTTCAGGAAGTAGCCGATGGTTTCCGTGCGGATCTTGATGGACCCGGTGGGTTTGTTTTCGTCGATGTCCTTGAAGCAGAAGTAGGGCGTGCCGGAATGCTCGACGATCTCCTCCACAACGGAATAGATGGGAGCGTCGTGGCCGCACTTAAAGCTCGATAGCTCCAGCGCCACCAGATTCGGATGCCGCGCGATGTACTTCGCAGGTCGTGGCCCTTATTCAAAAAGGGTTTCGATGAATTTTCCTCGCGTCTGAAATACGAACGCGATCACGAGGCCCCCAACCCACGAAAACGCCAGAATTGGGGTTAGGGCCTCTGGAAGCGTAGCAGTTATCGCGACTTGTGTAGAGGCGATGGCAATGAGCTTTGAAAGCGATTCTCCATCCAGGGAGAGATCGTTGACTTGGCCGACGGAGTTCCTAGTTACGTCAATCAGCATTCTCTTCTCCTTTTCGAATAGCGGATTGAGCTTTTAGTCTGTTTGACCTTATAATAGGACGAACAGGCCTTACCGCTTGTTTTCCCTGATCGAAGAGCAGGTTTTGACGAGCCAGAGCCTTCGATCAGGGTTCCATTGTAAAGCATCTATAAAATTTGTCAAGCCTCCAGTACTGTGATTACCAGTACAGTGTGTAATAATTATAAATCCAAGACCATCGGGAGGTTTCTCGAGTCCAGCTTTGGATACATGGAGTCCAAGTTTCAGGATGTTTTTGGGGGATGTTTCATAGCTGCTGTTTGGCAGCCGGTTTTTCGGAATAGCCTCAACAAAAACTTGACAAAGTGTAATAATTGTATTAGAATGAGTGAGATAGCGCATGCCTTCAATTAGCATCTTTGGCGCCAGCGATGAACTTTGGAAACAAGTTCGGATTGGGAAATGCCCACTGAAGCTAAGAGACGAGGCCGTGAAGTTGTCGATCGAGATACGGGACATTCTCTGTGGAAATCCAAGCATCACTGAATCGGTTCAACAACTGCGCAATGGGTCGTCTTCCTTTTCCGAGCAAAGACAACTGCCACGGAGTCTCTTTGCGATCTGCATTACGTTGGACCACTACGGGCAGTTTCCTAAGGCAAGGGAACTGCTTCAGTTCGTGCGCTGTGACACACTTTTTGAAGAAGCGTTGCTGATGCAACCATTAGTTACCTTTGAAGAAAGAAGCCTCCTTAAGGACTGGATTTGGGTCCTCACTTGCTATGGGCAAGCACTTTATCGAGACCACCGTCTGGAGGAGTCGTTTGATGTTGTTTCTATCAATGATGCGAAGCCTATTCTAAGTGCGGCTAAAATCTTGCTCGGCGAAGAGTACGATGAACTTACACTAGCGTTTGTGAAGCTCCTTGAGAGCAGGGTAGATAGAGGTGTTGCGCTCAAGAACGCCGAAATCCATGTAGTTGAAAAACTGAACCAAGCCTGCAAGGTGTTTCGCGACTATGAGCACCCGTTATTCTGGGGAAAAGCAACACTCGATTTGGCGCTAGCAGAATATTGCGCTCACAATTACGAGCGGGCCACGATTCACTTGGAGCAACTGAAGAATAGTCCAGAGTTTCATGATGATGCCTATTGGGAATGCAGCTACCGGATCACAAAGAGTCGCATCCTAGGCAAGACGAAAGAAGGACTTGCCGACTCTTTCTCGCGTTTGCTGGAAGTTTGGGCACCTTGATGATGCTAAGGCGCACTTCAAGATGTGGCTTGAGATTCGTCCACAGATCGAAAGTAAATACGTCCAAGATCTTGCAGCAGACGTTCAGAAGGACTTGGAATCTGATAGATTCTTCATAGTTACCGAGGACGACGACCTGAACTACACGAATTCCGCCAAGCGGCTGAGACGTTTTCTATTGAAGAAGGCGCAAACGAAAACGAAGAACGTGGATAGCGCCGCACAGGCCCTAGGAATCAGTAGACAAACCTATTACACGTGGCTGGCTGAGACCGAAAGAGCGACACACACACCGCAAGCCAGCGTTAATCCCGATTAGTGGTTAGTCGCCGCTTGCGTGTGGACGCTGTGGCGGACGCGATGCGGCCAGTTGGCCCAGGCTGACGTGGATCTGCGGGATCACGCCCTGATCCATCGAGTTCATCACCGCCTCGTCCGTGTGCAGCTTGCCTAGCTTCTCTTTAAGGAGCTGCCGGCGCAGCCGCAGTTCGAAATCGGCGAGTTTCTGCTCAACATCGGTTTTCTTCTTCGCCGCTAACACCATATCTTCGCGATAGCGTTTCAGGAAGTAGCCGATGGTTTCCGTACGGATCTTGATGGACCCGGTGGGTTTGTTTTCGTCGATGTCCTTGAAGCAGAAGTACGGCGTGCCGGAATGCTCGACGATCTCTTCCACAACGGAATAGATGGGCGCGTCGTGGCCGCACTTAAAGCTTGATAGCTCCAGCGCCACCAGATTCGGATGCCGTGCAATGTATTTCGCCACCCAAACCTTGCGCGAAGTGTTTTCCGAATAGCTGTTCTTCCACACATCGGTGATCGCCATGGGATGAGGCAGGTCGCCGGCAACCACTTCGTCGCCGAACAAGCGCCAGACGATGTCGTCATCAATGGGCAGGGCATCCTGCGCGAACACAGGATAACCGAGCTTCTGAAACTCTTCCAGAATTTCGTGGTTCACACCGGGGTCGTTGTGATAGGGCCGTCCCAGAAGCACGACGCCCAGGCGGTTCTCGCGCTCCAATTCACTGAGCACCTCGCGAGCCGCGCCGCGCATGATTACGTTGTTGAAGTAATCCAGCGCCTTGTAGCCTTCCTTCACCGCGCGCGCGTTCTCTTCCGGCGAGAGGCCGAGGATATCTTTGAACTCCTCGTACATCTGCCGTTCGAACATATCAGTCTTGGAAATATTGACGAAGGTGTTCAGGAAGCGGACGCCCTTTTCGGCGAACAGATTGCCTTCCTTGAGGAACGCGGCCTTCACCGCTTCCGGCGTGGCCGCCACTGTCGGACATGTTCGCGCAGCCTGAATATGGCTCAGATCGCTGGTCAGGCAATCGATCATCGGAAAGAAGATGATGTCCAGCGGCTTCTTCGAATGAATCGTGTAAAGAAGGTTGTGGACGTGCGGAATCCCCAGTTTCGATGGGAAACAGGGATCGATGGATCCGCGCTTTGCGCCTTCCTTATACAAGGTCTCCGACGTGTACTCGGACCAAACCATGTTCTCGGCCTTGACGCCGAGGGAAGCAAAATAGCCCGTGAACACCGGGGCCTGCGAATACATGTTCAACACGCGCGGCATGCCGATGCGAATTTCGGCGCGCTTCTTCATCAATTCGGCGCGTCTCTTTTGCGACGCCGTGATTTGGATCTTCGGCAGAGGATCGGCCACCAGCGGCATATCCTGCACCTTGAACACCTGGCGCGCGCCGATCTCCACAAAGTTCGGATTGGCTTTTTTCAACGCGTCGAGATGACCCTTGATGTTGCGCATGTCGCTGATATCTTCCACAGTGCCCTTTTCGCACGTGGCGGTGATCAGCCGCTGGGAGCCGAGCTCCAATGGGACCTTCGTTTTCTTCGGAACGTATGCGCTTTCGGTGAGAACATCGGTCTTGACGTCGATGAACGTGCGCAGGCATTTGTTCTTACAGAAATAACAACGCGTCGCTTCTTCGCGCGTCGTCTTGAACTGAATCTTCCCCACCGCGCTCATACCCATGAACGTGGTTTGCCGCCCGTTGTCCCACAAGCGCCCTGCTTCGAGAGCTCCGCCGATGGCGCCGGCTTCTCCGCAATGCTCGTGAACAATGACTTTTGCCGGAGTTTCCTTGCCCTTAAACCGCGATTCGATGAAGTCCACCTGGCTCTTCACGGCCGCGTGATTATATTGCGTGCCGCCTTGCAGCAGGAACGTCGAGCCGATGGCCGCAAGGTTCGGAATCTGCGATACGTACAGCCAGATGTTCTTCGGCAGCACGTTGCACAACCCCGCCATGATCTCTTCCGGCTTCCAGCCTTGGCGCTGAAAGTCGACGATGTCGGATTGCATGAACACGGCGCAGCCGTAGCCGAACTGCGGATAGCCTTTGGCGCCGAACGCAATATCGGCGAACGCTTCCACCGGATGGCCGAAGCCTTGCGCGGTGGATTGCAGGAAGTAGCCGTTGCCCGCGGAACACTGCGTGTTGAGCTTGAAGTCCTTCACGCGCCCGTTCTTGAGGATGATGATTTTGATGTCCTGCCCGCCGACGTCGCAAATTACATCGACGTTCTTGTAGAAGTGCAGGCCAGCCTGTGTATGGGCCACGGTTTCCACAACCGCCGCGTCCGCGCCAATCACGTCGCGCAGAATATCCTTGGCGTAGCCGGTAGTTCCAACGCCCAGAACTTTCAGCGTCGCACCCTGATCCGTAATTTGCGCTTCCAGCTTGGCGAAGATCTCCATTGTGTCTTCAATGGGATTGCCCTTCGACAACTGGTAAGCCTTGGCCAGAATCGTGCGGTCCTTGTCCTTGGAAAGCAGAACCGCCTTGGTGGAGGTGGAGCCGCCGTCCACGCCGACAAAACCTTCCACCACTTCACCGGGCTGGAATTTGGTTGGCTCGAATTTCTTGTATTTGTACTTCTCGCGGAACGCGTCGAGTTCAGCGTCGGTCTTGGCCAAACCCGCGCCGCCCCCACGCTTGCTCTTTTCCTCTTCGCGTCCAACTTTGATATACCACTGCAGTTTTTCGTAACCGAGGTATTTGCCGACGTTATCGTCTTCGGTCTTGCCAAACTCGACGGCTCCCAATGCGGCGAAGTACTGCGCGTTCTCAGGCGTCCTAATCAGGTCTTCCGGAGGAACACCTTCGGGAAGCGGGTAGTTGCGCTCTTCCCAGATTTTCGGGATGTTGTGCTTCCAGCAATCGCGCATGCCCGTGATGTACGTATTGGGACCACCCAACAGCAGTACGACTGGCCGCAGTGTATTGCCGCGCGTAAGAACCGAAAGGTTCTGCATGACGATGGCTTCAAACAACGATGCCATGAGTTCCGGTGGCGGAACGCCGCTCTTTTGCAGGCCGTTGATATCGGTCTCGGCGAACACACCGCATTTGCCGGCAACTGGGTGGAGCTTAATGTCGTTGTACCCCATGTTGCACAACTCTTCGGCGGGAATGCGCAGCTTGGCGTTGATCTTATCGATCACCGCGCCCGTACCTCCGGCGCATTTGTCGTTCATCGACGGAATCTTTTTCTTGCGGCCGGTCTCCGGGTCTTCCTTGAAGATGATGATCTTCGCGTCCTGACCGCCCAACTCGATGACGCTTCCGGCTTCCGGGTAGAGTTTTTCCACTGCCAGCGAAACCGCGTTCACTTCCTGGACGAACTTCGCGCCCAGGAATTTCACCATGTTTGATCCGCCTGATCCCGTAATAAAGATGCGGCAGTTCTTAGCTTGAAATCCTTCGATCTGGGAATCGAAGCATTCCAGAAACTCCAGAACCTTTTCGGGCTGCTTGGTGTCGTGACGCTGATAGTCCCGCCACAAGATCTCGTCTGTGGCGGCATCGACTACGACGGCCTTCACGGTCGTCGAGCCGACGTCCAAGCCAATCATGAACTGTCTTTCCATTCGACCCTCTCGTCTACCTTGGCTTGAACTCTAGTTGACCGCCACGGCAACCATTACCTTCGGCTGCCAGCCTTCTTTTTCCATGCGGCTCTTGATATGCAGCACGAAATTCGCGGCCGTACCGACGGTCCCCTTGCAATGCGGAACATGGTACATGGGCCGCTTGGTTTCGGGATGCGCATCGACGAACTCGCGGCATTCGTCCAAGGTGAGCCCGGTCCGGTTCAGAACTTCCTGGAACTCAAGCTTGGCCTTGTTTTTCGCTTCACCCAACGCCATCTGCACGCGGCTGTGGGCGTTGATTTCGCCCTCGCCCGACGTTTCCACCGGCAGATAGATGATGTCCTTGTACAGACCGGTCACGGCGGCCTGCGCGCCATCGGATTGGGTCGAAGGCATGCAGCCGAACGGCTTCAGGCTTAGCACCATGTGCGCCAGGTTCTTGTTCGAATAGTAGATGTTCTTGGCCACTTCCAAATGGCCTTCTCCGCCGCCGGCGCGCGAGTTGTAGAAGGGATGGCCCATCCGCTGCAGTTCATACTGATCGGCAAGATGATGCGCCAGGCCGCCCAACGAATCGACAATGCGGTGGTATTCGCGTTTGAAGATCGCCTCGGCCAGCTTCAGCTTAGCCACCTTGTTGCGATAGGAGAATTCGATCTTGGCGCGCTTGTCCAACCGCCACAGTGGAGGCAGCACAGCGCCTTCGGCAAGACCCTTCGTGTCGCCGTACTTCTGAATCACCTGGTGAATCATGTACATGATCCAGGTGCCGATGGGCTCCACCAGCACTTGCGCGCCTTCGCGCTCCAGGAACTTGAACATGTTGAAGTTGCCGTCGCCTTCCGTGGTCTGCGCCCAGAATTCGCCGGTGATCTTCACAATGGGCTTCACGCGCAGGCGGTCGACTTCCACTTCGTCGAACATCTCTTTGCATTGCGTCAGCGCGCTGGTGATATCGTCGCCGCGCAGCTGATTGACAAACTTGCCGATGTACTCCGTAGAATCCTTGAATCCGCTGAGGAAACCGGGCAATGCCTCGCCCACCTTCCAGGGCTGCTTCTTGCGGAAGACCTCCTGCATGTAGTCCATCACGCGGTCCAGCTTTTCGTCCGTCTCGCCGGCGTGAGCTTCAAACGGACGGATGTGGTAGGCGACCTCATTCAGCACGTCGCCGCAATTCAGGGCGTTGAGAATGCCGAGGAAGAAGTCGAGGTTCATCTCCAGGCCGGCTTCGGCGTCGGATTGCGACAGGCCGCCAGACTGCTGGAACAGCAACACGCGGAAACCGTCGAACCCGGCATTGCGCAGCGCCAGACGGTATTCGGCCTCGTACATGCCGAAACGGCAAGGTCCGCACGCGCCCGCCGTGAAGAAGACGTAGCGGTCGATAATCTCCTGCTTCGTTAGACCCTGCTCCTCTAACTGCTGCAGATATTGCACGACATTTCCGACCGTAAAGTAAGTTGGATTACACTGGCCGTTGTTCCCATATTCCTTCCCCAACTGGAAGGCGGCGACATCGGGGGTGGGCAGAGCTTCCGCCAGATAGCCGAGACCCTCCAAGGATCCGTGCACCAGCCGTTCGTGCTTCCAGGTGAGCCCTCCAAACAAGAGGGTTGTATGGCCGCGCTGATTCGCTGTCCACGTTTTTTCCGTGGGTCGCTTAAAATGGTGCGCCTCGTGCTTTGTCAGCCCGGCTTCACTTTCCAGGCGCGTGCGCTCTTCGGCCAAACGCTGCTGGATGATTTCCTCAATGGATGGTTGGATCTGAACTAAGCCCGTTCCCAGGTTCGGTCTCGGTTCGAAAGACTGCGTACTCATGGTGGACCCTCTCGGTACTCTTATGCTTCCAGACTGTTTCCAATCGCTATAGACACTTCTACTAACTTACCCAGTATGAGATATATTGTGCCTGAAGCCGGTACAACAAAACAAATCTTCATCGAACGGTCATGTTTACCGTTGAATGGGCTGTGGGAGTACTGTCCGGTAAAGAGTCTTGGGAAAATGATCCAGCCACCCAATTCGCGGCGGCGGCAATCAGGATACTCGCCAATCCGTCCGCCGCGTAATGGTATCGGCTGTACACGGTTGTAACATAGACGACGATCGCCGCAACTAGCAGGGCTCCCCACAATCTTTTCCGCCGGGGTAAGCAGCGGTATAGCCCATAGACGGACCCAAAGGCCACAGCCACGTGTCCGCTGGGAAACACGCTGGTGGAGATGTCGATGTTATTGAGATTCCATAGGTTCACGGTTCGAAAAAAGTTCGTGAAATGCGGGGTGAACTCCTCCGGATAGACGATTCTGGGGGCGAGAGTGGGGAATTGCGGCAGCAGCGCGTACACGGTGAAAGTGGTCAGGTAAAAAGGGAACAGGAAGCGATCCGCCAGCTGGCTATTTCTACCGATGTAGAGAATCGCCATGCATAACGGCGGAAACGTGTACAACAGCAAGTAGACCGTTTCGCAGACCTGCGGAATTACGGGTCCTGCTACTTCCACCGCTTGCTGAAACCCAAGTCCAAAGATCAGGCGGTCCATGCGCATGAACGCCTCATGAAGGTTGTCCTTGGGAGGCGCGACAAACCACTGGACTTGGTAATACCCAACCAGAATCAGAGATTGCGGAAGCCAATCGCGCAACGCGCTGCTAATCAGATTCGAGTAGCGCGATTCCAACGCGAAGATTCCGAAAAGAGCCAGCACCAGCAGCCATGCGTGACCCTGCCGCTCCCATGGCAAACCGTAGATCGCGGCCATGAAAGCTGTGTAGCTGAAGTAGGCCAGCAGGACCTTTTCGTTCGACCGGAGAGAGTGCATCAGGCGAGCAGAGGCTTTACAACATTGCCGTGAATATCGGTCAACCGGAAGTATCGCCCTTGGAACTTGTAGGTCAGTTTCAGATGATCGATTCCCAGCGTGTGTAGTATGGTCGCGTGCAAGTCGTGGACGTGCACGGGATTCTCCGTGATGTTATAGGAGTAGTCGTCGGTTGCTCCGTAGGTGAATCCGGCCTTCACGCCGCCTCCCGCCATCCAAACCGTGAAGCAGCGCGGATGGTGGTCGCGACCGTAATCTTCCGGCGTCAATTTGCCCTGGCAATAAACGGTGCGGCCGAATTCTCCGCCCCACACCACCAGTGTGTCTTTCAGCAGGCCGCGTTGTTCCAGATCCGTCACCAGCGCGGCCGCGCCTTGATCGGTATCCTTGGAGACTTTTCTGATGTTCTCCGGAAGTGTTGTGTGATGATCCCAACCTCGATGGAAGAGTTGAATGAATCGCACGCCTCGCTCGGCCATGCGACGCGCCAGCAGGCAATTGCGCGCGAACGTTCCCGGCTTACGCGCATCTTCCCCGTACAACTCGTAGGTGCTCTCCGGCTCTTTCGACAACTCGGTCAGATCGGGAACGGAGGTCTGCATGCGGTACGCCATTTCATACTGAGCGATACGGGTGGCAATTTCCGGATCGCCATAATCTTCCAATTGCATCTGGTTCATCTTCGCCAGATCGTCCAGGAAACGACGCCGCCCGTCAACGGACATGCCATCGGGATTGGAGAGATACAGCACGGGCTCGCCGGCCGAACGAAACTTCACACCCTGATAGCGCGAGGGGAGAAAGCCGCTGCTCCACAGGCGATCGTACAGCGGCTGATCGCCCTTTCCCGTGGAACTGATCATCACGACAAATGCCGGTAGATCCTTGTTCTCGCTGCCCAACCCGTAAGAAAGCCACGACCCGATGCTGGGCCTGCCGGGAAGTTGAAATCCTGTCTGGAAGAACGTCACCGCGGGGTCGTGATTGATCGCCTCGGTGTTCATCGATTTAATGAAACACAACCGGTCGGCGATCTTGGCCGTATGCGGGACCAGGTTGCTGGCCCACGCGCCCGATTGCCCGTGCTGTTTGAATTGGAACAGCGACTGCACCACCGGAAACTTCGTCTGCGCGGCGGTCATGGCAGTCAACCGCTGACCCATGCGAACGGAATCGGGCAAATCGGTACCGCGCCATTTTTCCAGATTCGGCTTGTAGTCGAACAGTTCCATCTGCGACGGGCCGCCGGACATGAACAGATAGATCACCCGCTTGGCGCGCGGCGCATGATTGGGAAATCCACCGGTGACGCCGTCTTGTGTCTGGCCGCTCAAGAGGCTGGCAAGAGCGGCAGAGCCAACGCTGGTGCATCCGAAGAAGTGCCGGCGAGTGAGAGCGTTCCGTCTTTCCGTGAGTGGGTCCACTGTGCGCTCCTATTGCTTCGTGATCACTTCGTCCAGGTTCAGTATCAGACTGGCCACGCTGGCGTAAGCGGCGAGCTCGCTGGCATCGAAGGTTTCGTCACGCTTTGAATCGCCCTGCGAAAGCAGCTTCAACGCGGCGTCGCGATTGGTCTGATAGTAGTCGAGCCGGTTGCGATAATTCGCCATCAGTACTTCGCCTTCACCGGAACGCGGCGCGCGAGCCAGCGTCAGCAGAAACGCATAGGCGATGCGATCCGTGGGGCTTGACCCACCTTCGCGCATCATACGTTCGGCGATCTTCCGCGCGGCTTCCAGATAGGTGACGTCGTTCATCAGGTTCAACGCCTGCAGCGGAGTGTTCGTTCGATTCTCTCGAACGATGCAAGTCTCCCGAGATGCGGCATCGAAATTCATCATCGATGGCGGCGGCGACGTGCGCTTCCAGAATGTGTACAAGCTGCGGCGATAAAGCTTCTCGCCTTTGTCGCGCTGATAGTCCGCAGTGCCGGTCAAATCGGACCAGATGCCCGCGGGTTGATACGGCTTCACCGGCGGCCCGCCGATTTTCTCCACCAACAATCCGGACGCCGCCAGCGCCTGATCGCGCACAGTTTCGGCGGGAAGCCGAAGGCGCGGTCCACGGGCAAGCAGCCGGTTTTCCGGATCCTTCTGCACCAGATCTTGCGCCGCGCGCGACGATTGACGGTACGTCGCGCTCATCACGATCGTCTTCTGCATTGCCTTCGTGTCCCAGCCGGAGCGGACAAATTCCGTGGCCAGCCAGTCGAGCAGTTCGGGATGGCTGGGCCATTCGCCCTGCGATCCGAAATCCTCCACCGTCTTCACGATGCCGGTTCCGAAATACATTTGCCAGAAGCGATTCACAATGACACGAGCCGTCAGCGGATTCGACGGATCGACAATCCATTTCGCCAGTGCCAGCCTGTTGTCGGGCGCACCTTTCGGCATCGGGTTCAACGACGCCGGCACGCTTCTGCCTACACGGTCCCCGGGCTTATCGTAAGCGCCACGCAGCAGGACGTGCGCGGGACGCCGCTGGTCCATCTCGCGCATCACCATTATACCAAAGGTTGAGCCAATGCTTTTACATCATCGATTGTCGATCCGGTCTTTATGTATGTGTATGAGCCTTTGGCGTATTGATCTGATGACCAACTGGAACTATA
>JACPVQ010000039.1 GCA_016191645.1 Candidatus Solibacter usitatus | reverse complement strand
ATATATGTTTTTCGTTATTAGTCGTTAGTGTTTTTCGTTGTATTTCGTAAAAGCGCCTTTTTCAAAATTTAAAAAGGCCATTTTTAACAGCATAAATAAGGTTTTAGGTATGGTATAACCTTCCGCTATCGCGACTACGTCATCCAAGCCTTCAACGAGGACAAACCCTACGACCGTTTCGTGAAGGAACAGATTGCCGGCGATGAGTTTTTCCCCGAAGATGTCACCGCGAATACGGCGACGGGTTTCTACTGCGTCGGCCCGCATCGCGACCTCTTCCCCGACCAGGCCGACATCAACCGCGTGGAGACGCTCACCGATTACACGGACACTGTGGGCAGCGTTTTCCTCGGGCTCACCGTGGGCTGCGCGCGCTGCCACGATCACAAATTCGATCCCATTCCGCAGAAGGATTACTACCGCCTGCAAGCCGTGTTCGCGCCCTTGGTGAAAACGAAAGTTGCGCTGAACCGGCTCAGCTCGCTCGGTTGGGACGTCGACGAAAACATTCGCGAGATCCGTCTGCGCGAGATTGGCGAAGAGATCGGCGCGCTGCAAAAGCGCTGCCGCGCGAAGCTCTACGATGACAAGATGGCGCGCCTCTCCGCCGAAGTGCGCGCCGCCATCCGCGCTTCGGACAACAACAAGACGCCGCGCCAGCGCGAACTCGCCTCCGAATACGCCGCCGCCGTTCGCGTCTCCGATGACGAGGTGCGCGCCTGCTTTACGGCGGACGAAGCCGCGCAAATGCGCCGCGTGGAGAAAAGCCTGGCCGCCATGTTCGCCAACTACCGCGCCAAGCCCTTTGCCTGCGGCGCAACCGATGCCGGCGATTTTGCGCCCAAAACATTTGTGCCCGCGCGTGGTTTGCGCGCCGCCGAACCGGTGGAACCGGGATTTCTCAGCGCCCTCGGCGGCGGAGGCATTGACGAACGTTCCTTTGAGCGCAAAGCCACGGGACCCATTCCGCTGTTTCCCACCACCGGCCGGCGTCATGCGCTCGGGGCATGGCTCACACGGCCCGATCATCCGCTGACCGCGCGCGTGTTTGTGAATCGTGTCTGGCAATATCACTTCGGCCGCGGTCTGGTTCACACCGCCAGCGACTATGGCCGCCGCGGCGCGTCGCCTTCGCACCCTGAATTGCTCAACTGGCTCGCCGCGGAGTTTGTCTCTCAAGGTTGGTCCGTGAAGAAACTGCACCGCGAAATTCTGCTTTCCGCCGCCTACCGCCGCGCCGCCGGCACAACCAAAGAGAGCAAGGACCGCGATCCCGAAAACGTCTACCTTGCGCGTTTCACGCGCCGCCGTTTGCAGGCCGAAGAGTTGCGCGACGCGATCCTCGCCGTCACGGGCAATTTGAATTTGAAGATGGGCGGCAAGCCCGTCGTTCCGCCCCTGGGCAAGGAAGAACTGTTCGGCCTAATAGGCCCGCCGGATAAAGCGTGGATCGTTACATACGACCGCGGCGAATACACGCGGCGCTCCATCTACATGATGCAGAAGCGCACCTTCCGCATGCCGATGCTGGAAGCCTTCGACGCGCCGGAGCCGATGCTGACCTGCCCGCGCCGCGACGCCTCCACCACCGCGCCGCAATCCCTCACGCTGCTCAATGGATCTTTCCTGCGCGAACACGCGCAAGCTCTGGCCGATCAACTGGCGCAAACGTCGAACCCGGTGGACGAGGCGTGGCGAAAAATCCTGGGCCGCGCGCCCGCCCCTGAGGAGAACCGCGATGCCGCGGCGCTTCTTTCGGCGCAGGAAAAAAACCTCGGCTCGCGCCCCAAGGCGATCGCCGAACTCGTCCGCGCGCTTCTCAATACGAATGAGTTTCTTTATGTCGACTAATTTTTCACGGCGTCATCTTTTGGCGCGCGCGGGGCGCGGCTTCGGAGCCGCCGCGGCGGCAAGTCTGCTTGGCGCCGAACCCGCCGGACGCGCCAAAGCCGTCATCTATCTCTTTATGCACGGCGGCGTCAGCCACGTCGATACCTGGGACCCCAAGCCCGCGCTCACGAAATACTCCGGTCAAACCATTCCCACAAGTATGGTCGAGGGACTCAAGACCAGCCGCATCGATTTCACCAAGGCCATCATGCGCGGCAGCCCTTGGGAGTTTCGCCGCCATGGGCAATCGGGCGTCGAAATCTCCACGCTCTTCCCGCACATCGCCGCCCACGCCGACGATTTCGTCCTCGTCCGCTCCTGCTACGGCGACGCATTCGATCACGCCCCCGCCATGTATTTGCGCAGCACCGGGTCGCAGTTTCCCGGCAAGCCCAGCCTCGGCTCCTGGTGCGCTTACGGAATGGGTTCGGAAAACAAGAACCTGCCTTCGTTTGTCGTCATGTCCGATGGTGCCATGAAATGCGGCCCCCAAGGTTACGGCGCGGGTTACCTTCCCGCTGTCTATCAGGGCACTACGTTTCGCGGCGGCCAGTATCCCATTCTCCATCTCGCTACGCCTTCCGGCGTCACCGAAGCCGCGCAGAAAGAGACGCTCGGTTTCATTGAGAAAATGGATCGCCGTCATCTGGAAGCGCGCGCCGGCGATGACGAATTGGAAGCGCGTCTCAAATCCTACGAACTCGCCTACCGCATGCAATCTTCCGCTCCCGAAGCCGTCGATCTCGCCCAGGAATCCGCCGCTACGCGGAAGCTGTACGGCATCGATCAGCCCCACAGCGACGATTTCGGCCGCAAGTGTCTCCTCGCCCGCCGTCTCGTCGAACGCGGCGTTCGCTTCGTGCAACTCTACTCCGGCACGCATTTGGGTGACGATTGGGACGGCGCGCATAACGACCTCACCGGCTCGCACAACAAGATGGCTGCCAAAAGCGATCAGCCCATTGCCGGGTTGCTCAAAGACCTCAAGGCCCGCGGTCTGCTCGATTCCACGTTGGTTGTCTGGTCCAGCGAATTCGGCCGCACGCCGTTAGCCGAGGGACGCAACGGGCGCGATCATCATCCCTACGCGTTCAGCATGTGGATGGCGGGCGCGGGCATTCGCGGCGGCCGCGTCTACGGCGCGACCGATGAGTTCGGTCTGCGCCCCACCGTCAACCCCGTCGATGCTCACGACGTCAACGCCACCATTCTTCGCCTGTTAGGCGTCGATCACCACCGCCTTACCTATTTCTACCAGGGCCGCGATCAGCGTCTCACCGACGTCCACGGCGACCGCGAGTTCACCAGTTTCCTGTTAGGGTAAACCGATTCTGTTTTGGTGGGGCAGATCTCCAGATCTGCAGCGGGATCTCCAGATCCCGCATGGCCTCGCCGAGAGGCCATCGGCCGCGAAGCGGCCGACGTTCCATCGGCCGCGAAGCGCCCGACGTTCCATCGGCCGCGAAGCGGCCGCGCCGCGGCAGCTTCAGCTGCTCCACAGCCGCGGGGATTCAATGCATAGGAATATCTAATCTATTATCGTTAGGACCCTAGGCGGGTGTGCAGTAACGACAATTGTTCCTGGATGCTTCAAGACAACCTTGTTATCCGGGACGTCTCTTTGATCCCCCTCCAATCTGTAAATGATCGTAAAGTGAATCCGTTGCCCACTGCACTCCACAAGAAACCTCAATCTCATACACCATATGCGGAGCCAGTTGGTCATAGATATGTGAGGGCTCTCGACGTCAACGCTACCTGCGCGCCCATCTGATCCAAGCACGATGTTGACATTAGCGGTTCCGCTAATTCTGGCTCCCCAGATTGGTCCGGCGTATGTAGGTAGATCCATCTCTTTGACACACGCCAAGGGCGCGCGTTCTTGAGCCGTCGCGGTCTCGACCGCGAGACCAAACGTAAGCACGATTAATGGGAAAACCTTCCCAAACCGGTCAAACCAGGATCGCCGGCGGAATACGTCGCCGATTGGATTAGAAAGAAGTAACGAGGCCACTGTAATTCCTCCATATCGTATCAGCAACTTCGATTCCATCGTAACGTTCGAAGCCCGTCGCGCCTGGAAGGTTGTACGCGCAGATCTTCATCTGCGTCTCGCGCAGATCTACATCTGCGTCGTGTTCCCTAACCAACGATCCTGTTCGTCGCCCCATCCGCTGAGTTACCTGCACCTGATAGGTGAAGGCCGTCACCGCGCCATGCGGCGACACCGTCGCAAAGGACACGCATAGGATTCGTTGCTGATCGAAGCCCCAGCCCCGTTTGGCCCGTCACGCATCGCTCAACTCCAGAAACGAACTGTACCCCCGGCGAACGGTCCGCCGAATTGTTCGCAATGGGATAGTTCAAGTCTTCCATCACCAGACTCTTCGTAATTGCCCGCTCAAAGCTTGATCCTGGATCACTGCGCCTGAGGCCACCAAATCGGAGTACGGCTAACGGATCGGCCTATTCGACTCAAGAATGCTGTTTGACCCTCCTCTGCTTCCGCCCAAACGAGTGGATCCAGATGCGCGGGGACTTGATTGTACTTCGCCCGAATTGCGCGGCGCAGTGCTGCCTTGACATCGGGGTCGCTCTCGTCGACGGCCGACGTCAGAAGTCTATCAACTCGTCGTCGCGTCATGAAGTCATACAAGAGAATCTCGGTCGGGCCGTAACAGTTTCTTGCCAATGCTGTGATCGCGCGTTCGCCATGAAGCCAAGCTACTTCCGCGAAGCAGATTAGGAATTCGTGAGATGGATCACTCTCGAAAATCAGAAGTGGTCGAACCAGACCCCAGGCTTCGATTCTCAATAGAGTACGCGGAGGTACCCGCTGTTTCGCTTCACGAATCGCAATTTGATATTTTCCATCAGGCGCGGCAAAACCGACTGTGACAGGATGATGACGGCTCGCAGTCGAGCAAGCCACCAGCCCGAAAAGCGGTAAGACCATGGGACATGTCCGCATTATTTGCAAAGGATATTTCTTATCATATTTCAAGCCCAAGGTTTTCAGGTCTAAGTGCGCCTGGCGCGCCAGTGGTACACCTCCAGGAAACTGTGTTCGGAAGCGTTTGTCGAATCATTACAGCACTTGTTATAATGCACACATGGATGAAAGTTGGTGGCCCGCGCAATTAAGGTCGGCGCGCCGGGCGACCGGACTGACGCAGCAACAGGCAGCAACCCGGCTGGGAGTATCGCAACCATATCTCGCGATGCTTGAACGTGGTCTGCGCCCTGTGACTTGCTCGCTTAGATCAAGGATCGTGGGGCTGTACGAACTCGGTCCAGTTGCCCTGCCACTGGACGTCGGCCACGCCGGAAATTCGTCGTCGTTGGCGGCGGCACTCGCGAGTTTGGGATATCCAGGGTTCCGCCGGTTAGCCGGCGTACCGCCCCAGAATCCCGCCTCCATCCTCCTTGCCTCGTTGGCCGAACGCGACGTCGAGGTCCGCGTGCTCGAGGCCCTACCTTGGCTGGCAATCCAGTATCCCAATCTCGACTGGGCGTGGTTGATGCGCGAAGCCAAGTTGCGGGACGTCCAGAACCGGCTCGGCTTCGTCGTCATGCTGGCCCGGCAAGTGGCGGAGAAGCGTGGCGATGTCGTTGTTGCCAGCCGGCTCCGTAAGGTTGAGGACACCCTCGACCAGGTTCGCCTGGTGCGCGAGGACACGCTGTGCCAGGAGTCTCTCTCGGACGCGGAACGCCGCTGGCTTCGGCAAACGCGCCCCTCCGAAGCCGGGCACTGGAA
This sequence comes from Candidatus Solibacter usitatus, assembly GCA_016191645.1. Classification (GTDB taxonomy): domain Bacteria; phylum Acidobacteriota; class Terriglobia; order Bryobacterales; family Bryobacteraceae; genus CADEFT01. Next base: position 12,557 of record JACPVQ010000039.1, on the reverse strand, counting down.
CTTGCTGACAGATCTGAATTCCCGGCACCTGCCCTATGCCGCATGACAGGCCACCGGAGCCTTGGCACTCATTCTTCGCGGAAATCGATCTAAACCTCGACCAGCCTGTCGCCTTACATTGCATCGGCGGTTTCGTCATTGCAATGCTGCATGGCTTCCCGCGTCCCACTGTTGACCTACATGCAGCAGGTCGCAATCGTGACAGTTTCCGAAAACTACATTCACCGAATGACCCACATGTTTCCGGGCGCGTTCGGCAATCTGCTGCTCTGGGGGCTTGAGGCTCATGACCTTGCGTTGTCGAAGCTGGAGCGGAACTCGGCTCGCGATCGGGAGGACGTTAAGTATCTTGCACGTGCGGCACCGCTCGACCTCTCGGTTTTGGAACACCGGTACCGTTTGGAGCATCGACCTTACCTCGCAAACACAGAACGGCACGATTTGACGATGCGTCTCTGGCTCGAAATGCTGTCCGGCTGACACGGGCTGTGAGACGTGTGGCTTGATAGACACGGTGCTATGACGTTCCCGCTGAGGCTGGAACTCCTCGCGGCCAATCTCGATAACGCCGTAGCCTAGGTTTGGAAGAAGCAGCGCGCGGAGCCGGGGTTCACCCCGGTCATCGTCACCGCATTCAGCATCTGCGCCGCGCCGAACGATGCAAACGGCGAGAACGGCGAATAGAGCGTTTGCGGCGAGCCTTCGCTCGTGTTGATGTAATTCGAAACCCCGGTCAGGTGCGGAATCGCGTCGTTGTTGCTCGTGAATTTGCAGGTGCGCCAAACCCACGGAAAGACAGTTTGGTCCGGTACCGAGCGGTGATAGGTCAAACCGGAAGGCGCGTTCGCCTGCGTCGGAAGCCCGCGCCACGTTGCATTTACATACGCCGTATCGTACAGCCGCAACCCGGACGGCCCGTTCTGAACGCCCGCCTGGTCGTAGAAAGTCTGCACGCCAACGGTCTGCGCGCCATTCGTCACCGTCGCGTTCGTCACCCGGTTCCGGATATACCGCGACTCCAATTCGCCCCCGTCAATTACGTATTCGTGTAGGTCTTCGCGGGCGTGACAAGGCTGTTATACGCATAGATCTTCATCTCCGTCGTGTTCCCGTAGGTCACGCGGAGCCTCACCTTTTCACCACCGTTAGGCCGGGGACTAACTCGAAATGGCGGACATTATCGGTCACGACTCCGAAGCCGAGTTGCAGGGCGGTCGCGGCGATCAGCAAATCCTCGAACGCGATTCTGACCCCTTGGGCGGCTTGGTCGCCTTCGATGCGGCCGGCGAGCCTGGCCGTCTCTATGGTGACCGGATGCACTGGCACATCGCGGACCAGCTCGTCCACGAAGGCTTGCCGGCGCTGCCGGCGTTCTTCCGTTCCGGCGCGCTGGATGCCGTGCGTGAGTTCCACGATGGTCACCACGGACAGGCCGATCTCGATTTCGCCGTAATCTGTTTTGAACTGTTCCAGGATCTGCCGCACGTTGTGCCCGCGCCGCTCGCCGGCGATGACCACGCTGGAATCGAGGATCAGCCCCACGCCGGTGGATTCCACGGTTTGCGGTCGCGGAGGATCTCTTCCACGTCGGCCGCGAAGTCCTCATCGAGCACTGGCCCGTCGCCGGATTCCTTCTCGTGTGCTTCCGCCAACGCGATGCACTCGGAGATTGTGCGCCGCACCGGAGCGGCCGCGCGGATAACGGCGAGCGGTTGCGCGTCGCGTTCGATCACTACTTCCGTACCAGCCTGCACACGTTGCAGGATGGCGGCAAGGTCGCGCACCGCATCGGCTTCGCTCACGCGCAGCACTCGGGGTTCCATACCAGCGATCATAGCGTTTTTTCCTCCACGATGTCCTTTTCACCCTCCGTGGCTGGCAGTTCCGTCTCGGCTGCGGCGTCCCGTACGTTAGTCACAGGCGTCTCCGGCAGATTGAGGTGGATGGCGGGATTTGCTCTCAGCCTCCGCACAGAAGCTGCAAGCAACCTGCGTCCCTGAATTACCAGACGCCCTATTGGCCGGATCAACGGAGCCAAAGATGTCGGCGTAGTAGATCTACACTGGACTTTGTTGGCGAGCGTAGCCGCACAACCCAGGCCGCTGAAGATCGGCTCCAGGAGATCGATCTTGAAACTTGAAACTAAATAATGTTCACTAACGTTCATAACGGCTCAAAAAACGCGATCACGGCCATTAAACAAAAAGTTTCCCATTTCTTTTCAACCATCTGCGGCCACGCAATCTCCGCCGCCCCACCGCTCGCCTTTACAATCTCCGCGGAGGTTCCAATCTCATGCGCACTCGCACCGAACGTCAAAAAGCGGCTTCCCGCGCCAACGGCGCTAAATCCAAAGGCCCCACAACTATCTCCGGCAAGGAACTTGCCTGCCGTAACGCCATCAGGCATGGCTTCACTTCCCGTATGGTCCTGCTCCAGGATGAGGACCCCGCAAGACTCCAGCAGATGACCTACACCTTCATGGACCGTTTCAATCCCATCAATGACTCCGAAGTCCTCCTCGTCATGGACATGTCCGCCGCCACTTGGCGCATCCGCCGCCTGCTCGCCGCCGAAACCGCCATGCTCGACATGGAGATCGAACGTACAGCGGCCGAAGTCCAACAGGATTTCACCGGCGCTACCATCGATCATCACGTCGCCGCGGCCATCACCTCTCTCAGCAAATCCAACGCCCTCCAACTTCTGCTCCGCTACCTCGGCCGCGCCCGCCGCGATTACGCCCGCGCCGAACACGAACTCAAGGAATTGCAGGCCGCCCGCGGAAAAAAGCAAATCGAACCTGAGACCACCTTAAACGTCCAGTTTCCAATACCTTCCGATCTTCCCTCGTGGGAAGAAGACCTCAGCAAACCCAAGCCCGCCCGCCCATCCATCGCCGCCTGACCACGAAAAGAAGAGGTGAAGCATCCCCACAGCCAACCAAACCAATGTCAACGCTCCGATTCGCGCGCATAGTGTTACACAACCTTTTGCGCTTTCCTATATACTCACCGAAAGGGCCTGAAAACTGCATGAGAGGGGAATCATGAAGACGCTTCGTTACGCATTGCTCGCCTTACTCGTTAGTTCGCCTTGTGTCTCAGCGCAAAGCGTCACAGGTCAAATCTCGGGCACCGTCACCGATCCCATCGGAGCCGTCATCGCCGGCGCCAAAGTATCGCTCACGCACGACCTTTCGCGGCAACTGCGCGCCTTCATCACCGATGCCGACGGCAACTTTCTGTTCACCAATCTCATGCCGGGCAACTACAGCGTCCGCATCGCACATCCCGGTTTCAAGGGCTACGACCAGAAGGGAATCGTCGTCACCGCCGAAGAACGTGTCTCTCTCCATCAACTGAAACTCTCCGTGGGCGACACGTCCACAACCGTTGAAGTAGTCGCCGACCTGGCGCGCGTCTCTACCGAAAGCTCCGACCGTTCCATCCTCATCAATCAGCAGATGATCGAGGATACGCCCATCAGCGGCCGCGATTATCTCGGCATTCTTCGCTCCCTGCCAGGAGTGCAAATGGTTTCCACCAGCGATATGCCCGGTTGGTTTAACACCACGTCCAATCCCGTGAATGGCGGGCAGCACGGCCAGTTTCTGGTCACCATCGACGGTGTCGCCAGTCAGGATAGCGGCAACCCCGTTACCGGCGGATACCTTGCTCCCAACATCGACGCCATCGGCGAAGTGAAAGTTCTGGTTTCGAATTTCACCGCCGAATACGGCGCGCGCGCCGGAGGCCAGATGAATGTGTCCGTCAAGAACGGCACCAATCGATACCATGGCAGCGCCTACTACTTTTGGCGTCATGAAATGTTGGCCGCCAACGAATTCTTCAACAACAAGAACCTCATCACCAAGCCTCGCTACCGCTATCAGAATCCCGGACTCACCATCGGCGGGCCGCTCGTGATTCCGGGTACGAATTTCAACAAGAGCCGCACCAGGCTGTTCTTTTTCTTCTCCGAAGACTTTTTGCACACCATTACGACAGGCGGCGTGGGCAGCTACAACATGCCGTCGGAACTGGAACGCGGCGGCGATTTTTCCAGAACCACCACCACCACCGGCGTGCTCATTCCGGTGAAAGATCCCACTACCGCGACGCCGTTTCCCGGCAACATTATGCCCGCCAGCCAGATCAGCCCCATCGGCTACGCGATGATGAATCTTTTCCCGCTGCCGTTCACCACCGACTCCACAGGCCGCCGCCAGTTCAACTCCCAGTATCAATTCAACCGCGACCGTCCGCGCGAAGACCGCATCCTCCGCCTCGATTTCAATCTCAGCAACAGAACCACTTCCTACTTGCGCCTCATACAGGATTTCCAAGCCGACCGCGGCGTCGGCGCGACTCTCAATGGCGGTGGAGGATGGGGACAGTTCGCCAGCAACTACGACATCCAATCCGCGGGAGCGGTGTACACCGTGATTCATACCTTCCGCTCCAACCTGATTAACGAAACTACCGTCGGCGTCAACCGCGGAACGCAAGGCACCTACGCTCCCGATCAAGCGGCGTTCAAGGCCGTCAACGATCTTTCCGCGCTCAAGGGCCCCGACGGGCGGCAAATCAAATTGCCTCATTTCTTCGATGGCAATTACTTGAACATCATCCCGCGCATTAACTTCGGCGCCAATGGCGCGCAGTCGGCGGGGCAGGCAGTCACCTCCGCTCCTACCTTCGGCTTTGACAGCCGCTGGCCATTCCACGGCACCGATCAACTCACCAACATCACGGACACGTTGAGTTGGATCAAGCGCAAGCACAACGTCAAGGGTTGTTCGACGGCAAGGCTTACGATGCGAAAAAGACCGGACAGCTGTTGTATCCGGCTTTGGCGGCAGGCCAAAAGGTTGCCCTCAATCCCAACACCGGAGCGACGTATCTCTTCGCGCGCTCCACTTCCTTTGACCCCGCCTCTTATCCCGCCAACGGGTTGCCGTACTCCGGAATCGTTCAGTACAACGACAAGTTCTTCCACACGCCTCCGGTGCAGATTGGCCCGCGTCTGGGCTTCGCCTGGGACGTTTTCGGCAAAGGGAAGACCGCCATCCGCGGCGGCTTCGGCATCTATTATGGACGTGCCTACGGCGTCGATGTGATCGGCGCAACGGCGTCGGGTACGGGCCCCATGGCCGCCCCACCGGCCTTCCGCGCTCCCATCTACTACAACACCACGTTTAACAATTTGCTGGGCACGCAAGGTTTCTATGGCGCGCAGAACGTAAATGGCGGTTCGCAGGATTACAAGAATCCCACCACCTACAACTGGAGCTTTGGGGTGCAGCACGATCTGCGCCGCGGCCTCATCCTGGATGTGTCCTACGTCGGCAACGTTGCTCATCACGGCTTTGGATCCGCTAACGATGCCAATGCCGTAGCGCCCTATACCACTTGGACGCCCGATGGCGGTGCGAACAGGAAATACCTCGATCCCACCAGCAACAACAACGGCACGGCCGCCTTCTATGCGACCAACCTGATTCGCGCCATGAATGGCTATATGGGTTACGGTTCCATCAATTCTTATACGAGTCTTGGCGAATCGAACTATAACGCCCTGCAACTGCAATTGAACCGCCGCTTCGGCAAGCGCCTCCACTTCGGCGTGAACTGGACGTGGTCCAAGACCATCACCTTCGCCCATCAGCAGTGGGTTCCCGACCAGCTTACGAAGAACGTCGTCAACCGGCCGCAGGTGGTGAATGCGAATTTCGGATACACCATGCCCAAGGGCAGCGCGATGTGGTCCAACTGGCTTACCAAAGGCGCCCTGGATGGATGGCGGCTGAACGGCGTCATCGCTCTTTTCAGCGGATCGCCCTTCACCGTGAGTTGCACCGCGACAAACGCTCCCATCGGCTATTGGACCGGCACGCCCACCGGCGGCATTCCCTTACGCTGTCAGATGAATGCCGATTTGTGGCGCACCGATGATGGGAAGGCCCCGGGGATAATCGATCAGCGACTGTACTATCCGTTCAACGCGTCCAGTTTCAGTCTCCCCGGCATCCGCACCTGGGGACTGGGCAATACACCACCCACATTGACCTACGGCCCCGGCATGGAGAACTTCGATCTTTCTCTTTCGAAATCGTTCAAGGTTGCGGAAGGGAAAACCGTTGAGTTTCGCGCCGAAACCTTTAACACCTGGAACCACTTCAACCCCAGCAATCCGAACGCCGCGCTCACGTTTAACTTCAACACCGGCGCGCAGACCAACGCCGGCTTCGGTCAGATCGGCGGGGCGCAGCATGTCGCCCGCAGAACCGCGGCGTCGCTGCGTCTCCGCTTCTGATCCCAACGGCAGCTATGCTATTCTGAGGCCTGTAGTCCACATTCCACCGCGGAGAGGTGGCTGAGTGGTCGAAAGCAGCGGTTTGCTAAACCGTCGTAGGGGACTAAAACCTCTACCGAGGGTTCGAATCCCTCCCTCTCCGCCATCAATCTAACCGGCTCTGCCCAGCGCCAAACAGATCTCCGGCAGCGGCGGACGGCGCATATCGTGCGCACCAGCAACTTCCATCAATCGGGTACAGGCGGGAATGAGAGGCAGTTCGCGGCGCATCTCCTCCAGGCTGCCGAACGGGTCGCGATTGCCGTGCACAAACAGGCACGGCGTTTGAATGTTCGGCCAATGCGCGGTGCGCAATTGCAGTGGCTTGTCCGGCGGATGCAACGGATAGGAAAACAGTAGCAACTGCCCGGCAACGGAAGCGTCTTCCGCGGCAAGCATGGTCGCCTGCCGTCCGCCGTAGGAATGCCCGCCAAGAATCACGCGTTCCAGTCCCATTCCGCGCACAAGCGCACAGGCTTCCCGCAGACCGCTTCGGTCCTTCGCCCCCGTTGCCGGAGACGGTGGGCCCGACGGGCGATCCTGCCGGAACGGAAGATCGATACGCAAACAGTGATAGCCGGCTTCGGCAAAGAAGCGGCATGCGGTGATCAATAGCGGCGCATTGCAATTGGAGCCCGCCCCATGCGCGAGCACAATGGCTTGGCCATTCGCCGCGGATGGCTCATGAAGAACGCCACGCACTAATCCGGCTGCAACGGATTGTTCCATCACGCCGGGAACGGCCACACCTGCTCGATGGTTTTGGAGAGCATCCAGCTCTTGTCGTCGTCGTTGAGGAATTTCATCTCATCGCGAACCACGGCGAGGGTCTTGTCGTAAGTAGTGTGTGTCACGCTGACAGGCCAATCCGTTCCCCACATCAAACGGCGCGGACCGAAGGCCGCGTGCAGACGTTTCACATGTTCCTGCGAATCGCGCCACGGATACTGCTGCTTCGACAGCGACCAGGTGTGCGAGATCTTCACGAACACTTTGGGATAGCGCTTGAGTGCGATGAGCTTCTCCAACTCCTCCGGTTTGTCGACGGGACAATCCGTCATGTGGTCGATGACGACGGTAAGGTCGGGAAACTTCTCAATGAGCTTTTGGGCGTCGGGCACACGGGTCACCGGCATCAGCAGAGTCATGGGAACTTTCAGTTCCTGGCAGCGCTTCCACAACGGCGGCATCAGCGGGCCGTTGATCCAATCGCCCGCTGCGTTTCCTGCCGGACTCAAGCGCACGCCGCGAAACCGCTGCTCCGTGAGCTTCGAAAGATGATCGGGCGCGGCGGGATCTTCCGGATTGACGCGCGCCACGCCGTGAAACTCCTTCGGATATTGCTTCAGCACGTCCGCGAGATAACTGTTGTCCCAGCGGTAATGGATGACCTGAATGATCACCGTTCGCTCCACGCCATTCGCTTTCATCAACGCCAGCAGCATTTCCGCCGTGGCATCTTCGGCCGGCGGCCGCGTGGTCTCTTTCGCCCACGGATAGCGCGGATCTTTCTTCCACACGTGGACATGCGAATCGATGATGCGATAGTTGGGAGCGGCGATCGCCGCCGATGCCAAGGCCCCCAGAAGGAATCCCCGTCTGTATATATGTGGGGCAGATCTCCAGATCTGCGGCGGTGTCTCCAGACACCGCATGGCCGCTTCCGCGGCCATCGGCCGTTTCACGGCCGCGCGGGATCTGGAGATCCCGCCGCAGGTCTGGAGACTTGGCCCCACAACGAGTCTAGACATAGATCGGCTCCAGCTTGTTCACAACGTATGCGCCGGAACGTTCATAGGAAACACGCGGACCTTTGCGCGCGGTATCGAGATCGACGCAGATCCATCCTTTGTAGTTCTTCTCTTTCAACACGCGGTGGCAGGCGGGGAAATCGATCTCGCCGTCGCCTAAATCGTAAATGCTGTTGTGGAAGCGCGCCTGCTTGGAATCCTTCGCATACACCTGTCCGTTGTCCTGCCGCCAATCCTCGGTGGGCGTGGTCCATTTGGCATCCTTGTAATCCATGAACTCCACGCGGTCCTTGTAACGGCGGAACATCTCGGGGACATTGCTGCCGCCCAAATGCAGATGCGCAAGGTCAGGCGAGAACATAAAGAGCTTCGGATCAGTCATCGCCATGCATTGATGAACTTCTTCCGGTCCCTCCACCATTTGATCCAGGTGATTGTGCAATCCGGCGCGGAAGCCCATCTCGCCGGCCGCTTCGCCAATCTTGTTGAACGTATCGCACATGGTTTTGAAGCCGGCTTTCACGTCGGTGCCTGGCTTCATGCGACCCGGCGAAAACACCACCAGGTGCTTTGCGCCGAAGATCGATAAAAACTTCATCGCTTCGCGCGCATCGGTGACCACTTTCTTCTGCTGCGCCGGATCCTGCGCCGGGCCGTTGAAGCTGATCGTAACGATATGCAGATTGCGCTTGGAAAGTTCCTTCTCAATTTCGCCGGTGGAAATGCCAACACGAGTGAGAAAGCTGGGAAAGCCGGTGACGCGCATGCCGATAAAGCCGGTGTCTTTCATGACATCGAGAATGTCGGTGAACGGCGTCTTGCGGAAGTGATTCCACAATGCGAAGCTCAACGCCCATTTAACGTTCTTGTTCGCGGGCAGACGGCCGGCAGCGTGAGCCGTCGATGCCGCTGCGGTCATCGAGGCGGAAAGCGTGGAAAGGAATTCACGGCGTTTCATAGGTGTTCCAACATAATACTACTTCTGGTTGAGCGCCCAGAGCCATCGAAGCTTCGCGGCTTTGCGCAGCTCATTGACGTCACCATCTAGTAGGTATCCGCCCTCAACAAGTTTGCGCGCGGCGGCGTCCCAACGTTCGAAATACTTCTCTTCGGACCCATAGCGCTCCAGGATCTTTGCGGGCGAAAAAGGAAGGAATGAGCCCGCGCCGCCGGCGAGTTCGCTTGGTTGACCGATGGCGGCGGCACGAAGATTCCAGCCGGTGTAGGTAGCCAGGGGCACGGCAACCTCCGGCATGCGCACGCCGGCGATATCGTTTCCATCGGCATCCACTTGCGGAACCAGAGCACCGTAGACCTCCCCAATTTGCGGCGGCTCCGACGCGCCAATGATGCGGAACGAAGGATGCTGATGATCGGGTTGAGGAATGCCGTGAACCTTCCGCAGCTTTGCCACCGGCACCAGGGTTCCGTCGGCGATCTTTGGATAGCGCGAAGCAGGCGGCGTTTTGCCTTCTGCCACCCACGCGGTCAATGCGAGCAAAAGTGCGCGCAATGACCAGCGGTAATCGTTGGGGCTTGTCATGTTTTGCGAGTTGCCGCGATTCGGCGGAAATGCCGAGGGCCCATGTTGTCCGCCGGCAAACATGTACGTTCGCGTGGAGGGCGGCAACGCCGCGTCGCTCTTTCCATCCACCGCGGTGTGTATGAGGGAACCGGAACTGCCCCAATACTCGTAGGCGCTGTTGGTGTAGAAGATTTTTGGAATCATCGCCGGCGCCAGATGCGCCAGGACGCCATCGGTAACACCGGTGACCGGATCCTTCTGCGGCTGGTCGGCGAACGGAAATTCGTCAGTGCGATAGAACATGCCGCGCAAGGGTGCGGCCGTGCGGGACGGCTGCGCGAACCGCCCGAGGAAACTGCGACGCCCGCCCGCGATATTTGCGAGTATGCCGTCGAACACGCGCTTGCCCGATTCGTCTTCGTTGAAGCCGTGGTAGAGCAATGCGCGTAGAAGCATGGCGCTCTGCGAGCTTCCGAAGCCAAGCACAAACCGCGCCTGTTCCGTCGTTCTCAGGTGGGAGAGGAAATCGCGGATACCGGCTAGTCCCAGCATTGCCAGCGGCGGATCCTGCGATTCGTAAATCGCATCGTAGAGCTTGCCCGGCTCAAAGCCTGCGTCCAACACGAGGCTGCTTTTTTCGATGCGCCAACCGGTCACCCCGCGGCGCGGCCCAAGCATCGTGTCGCGCACAGTAAGACGGATCGTCGATGGATCGCCGATGGTGTATGCATCGTGGCGCGCATCGCCCAAAGGCATACGCTTGGAAGGCTGGTTGGGAACGTACTCCGCACGCACAGGTCCCTTCACGCCCTTCGCCGCGGGCACATACAGCTTCAAGCCTTCGCCCGCGCGGCTGACATCGTGCTGCCATCCCAGCCACACCAGCGTGTAGCCTTGATGTAACAAGAACTCGTCGCCGCGCCCGCGGTTGAATGTGCCCTGCAATCCTCTGCCGCCGCGATTGCTCGCTTCGAACAGTAACATCCCGTTGCCGCCGGATTTCGGCCGCAGGATGTGGAAATCGGCGCTGAACTCGACTTTGCTTCGCGGATTGCGCACTGCCAATTCGATGTCGGTGATGTTGCGATTCAGGCGATGCTTTGGATCGACGGCGAAGTAGGCCTTGCCGTTGACACGCTCGTAACCAGCGGCGTCGCCGCGGCCGGCAACTTCCATCCGCACAAACTCAGCCCTTGCCGGCGGATGGACAAGGAAAACAATCCAGAGAAGGAACATTGTAGGGAGCATATCAAATGTTACGCTGATCAAAGTGACCGAACCACCGCTTCTCGATTTCCGCAACATCACCGTCTCCCACGACGGCCACATTGGATTGAACAATCTCAGCCTGACCATTCACGCGCACGAGCACATCGCGCTGCTGGGTCCGAATGGCAGCGGCAAATCCACGTTGATCAAGACGCTGACTCGGGATTGTTACCCGTTGTGGCGCGCGGATTCGCACGTGAGGATTTTCGACCGCGAAAACTGGAACATCTTCCATCTGCGCCCGCTGTTCGGCATCGTGCACAACGACCTGATGCAGAGCTACATCCGCTATCCGTACTCCGGGCGCGAGGTGATTCTTTCGGGTTTCTTTTCCAGCGTCGGCATCTGGCCGAATCACGAGGTGACCGCCGCCATGCAGGCACGCGCCGAGGAGATTCTGAACTTGATGGAGATTCCGCACCTGGCGGATCGCATCGTCAACGAAACCTCCACTGGGGAAGGCCGCCGGCTGCTCATCGGCCGTGCCCTGGTTCATCGTCCGCGCGCGCTGATTCTTGATGAACCGACGGCGAGCCTCGACATTCGCGCCACTGCCGAACTCATCGCCATCCTGCGCAAAGTTGCGGCCGAGACCACCATCATCCTGGTCACGCACCACTTGTCCGACATCATCCCCGAGATTTCGCGAGTCGTGCTGTTGCGAAAGGGCTCTGTTTTCCGCGATGGGCGGAAGAGTGATGTGCTCTCCAGCGAAACGCTCTCAGAGTTGTTTGAGATGCCGGTGGAGGTGTTGGAGCGCGGCGGTTATTACCACCTGATTCAGGGAAGTTTCGAGACAGCCTGAGAATCTTCCGCTCATTCCGCCACCTTATTATTAGACTCGAATGGGAAGGTACGACGTCACATTCAAATCGTTCGCCGAGAGTGATCCATACACATTAATGGAGTTGTTCGGCGGGATCAAGCGCAGCGAGATCCTCAAGCTCACGCCGTTGGAGCGTGAACTGAACCTTTCGGTCAAAGTGGTAGATCACGCCTACTTGGTAGAAACCGCCAAACTGCGGATGGTGGTGCATTTCGAATCGCAACTGAAGGGCGGGAAGCGCGAGCTGCTGCGGACGTTGAAGCAAGAAGTCCGCATTTGGCTGAAGATCGGATTGCCGGTCGCGGCAACTATCGTTTGGTTGTCGCAGAAGCATGCTCCGAAGAGTATGCCGAAGTTTGTGAACGTGGACGCCGGCGCCTTGCGGATGCAGTTGCGCATTCGTCACTTCAAGGTGTGGGAAGTACCTGCGAAGTCCATCTTGAAGCTGGATCGGCCGAATGCATGGCCGTGGGTGGGAGTCTCCAATTCGACGCTGGACGACCTGTTTCAGGCCGGCCTTCGAATCAGAAGCGAGGTTGCGGATATCGCCGAACGGGAGCGGTTGATCGCGGAACTAACCGTCCTCAGTGGCGTCCGTTATAATCGGGTTGAGATCGACGATGTACTCGGGAGGTTGGACGTGCTAATCAACGACGAGGTGCTGCGGGCATCGGTGACGGTGCAGATGTATACGGAGAAGCTGGTGGAAGAGGCGCGTGAGCAAGGCGTGAAGAAGGGGCTTAGAAAGGGCCGGGAAGAGGGAAAGGCCGACGGGGCGCGGCTCATGCTGAGGATCCTTTTGGAGGGGAAGATTCCGTCGCTCGCCCAT
>JACPVQ010000038.1 GCA_016191645.1 Candidatus Solibacter usitatus | reverse complement strand
GCCCATCGACATTGTGCGCGGCGGCAAAGTCGTCAACGGCCTGATCGGGTAAACAATGCGCACTGCCATCGGGTTGCTTCTGGCCGCTACCGCCTTCGCTGAGCCGCAGCACATGATCGAATATGCCCTGCCGCGCGGCGGTTCGCAGGGAACATCGGTTGAAGTAACTCTCAGCGGGCGCTTTCTGAACGAACCTCGCGAAATCGTTTATTACGGACGCGGCATTCGCGCCACGCAGATCCGTTCCGGCGCAAAAGCAGCCGAAGAAGTGAAGGCGCGTTTTGAGATTGCCGCCGATTGTCCGCCGGGCGAGCATGTTTTCCGTCTGCGCACGGCAACCGCGCTGACCGATGCGATCACGTTCTGGGTCAGCCCCTTCCCCGCTGTTTCGGAGTTGGAGAAAAAAGCCGGCGAAAACGATACACGCGAAAAAGCACAGGCTGTGCCGTTGAATTCCACCGTCGAAGGCCAGATCAATACCGGTGACAAGGCGGATCGCGACTTGTATTCCTTCATGGCGAAAAAGGGACAGCGCATCTCCGCCGAACTCGAATCGGCGCGGCTCGGGACGCAGCACCAAGGCAATGGCGAAAACGATTTGGGAATGCGCATTCTCGATTCGGCGGGCAAGGAACTGGCAAAGGGCGACGATAGCGCTCTGTTTGTGCAGGACCCCGTGCTCTCCGTTCTCGCGCCTGCGGATGGCACCTACTATGTTGAGGTCGCGCAGCAAGTCTATGTATTGCCGCGCCTGGCTTGGTATCGCGTGCACATCGGGGATTTCTCGCGGCCAATGGCGCTTTTCCCATCCGGCGGTCAGTTGGGCGAGAAGCTGCAACTGCGCGTGCTAGGCGACCCCGCCGGGGAACGCACCGAAATGGCGGAACTTCCGAATCGTGTTGGCAATCTCGATTATTTCGCGGGCACTGCGGGCGAACAGCCTCCCTCGCCGAATGTGCTTCGGGTTTCTTCGTATCCAAATGTTCTGAAAGCGGAGGGCGCGGATCCTACTTCTGTCCCGGCTCTTCCCGCCGCGCTGAACGGCATATATGAAACGGCCGGAGCGCCGCACGTTTTCCGGTTCTCCGCAAAGAAGAATGAGAACTGGGTAGTTCGCGTGTATGCGCGGACGCTCGGATCGCCCATGGATCCCAAGATCTGGATTCGCGCGGTGAATGGCAAATCGAATATTCTCAGCGCTGATGATGCCCGCCTTGCCGATCGCGGTTTTGTTTCCATGCGCGGAACTTGGCATATAAAAGATCAACTGGATCCGGTGGCCTTGTTTAAGACGCCCGCTGATGGGGAATACTTGCTGGGCATCGAAGACACGCGCGGAATGGCGAGTCCGCTGCATGTGTACCGCGTGGAGATGGAACCGGCGCGTAACACCGTTTACACGCACATCACGAGTTCCGACGCGTATCAGATGCCGCGTACGGTGGGGATGATCATTCCGCAGGGCAGCCGCTGGAATCTCAATGTGCAGATTGCGCCGGGTTTCGGCAATGAATACAAAGGCGACATTGAACTGGAAGCTGTCGGTCTGCCGCGCGGCGTGCAAATGGTCGCCGGCCGCTATTCCAAGGGCGCGACGCGCATGCCTGTGCAGTTCATCGCCGCCGGGAATGCCGAACAGCAGGCCGTCCCGGTGGAGTTGCGCGCGAAAGCGGCCGATGGGCCGCCGTTGCTTTCGGGTTCGCGGCAGGCATTTGGGTTGTTCAATCGACCCGGCGAACATCCGTGGCATTTTGTTTTTCTGGAGAAGTACATTCTCGCCGTGACGCAGCCGGCGCCCTTTCATTTGGAGGTGGACCAACCACGAATTCCTTTGGCAAAGAGCGGAGAGCTGTCGCTGAAAACGCGCATCGTGCGGCATGACGGATACAACGGACCCGTTGACTTGACCGCCGATTGGCTGCCCAGCGGCGTTTCCAGCGGCGGATCGATCACGGTTCCGGCGGGAAAAACGGAAGCAAGTTTTCGCATCCAAGCAGGAGAAAAGATTCCAGCGGGAATCTCTCAGTTTTCTCTGAGCGCAACCACCTCCGATGCCGGAGACGCCTACAGCGGCATTGGGCGGATTCGCGTTTCGTCGCCGTTCCTCAAATTGGAAGTGGCTGAGCCGTACGTCACCATTGATTTGAAGCGCGCCTCGGTGGAACGCGGGCAGCGGGGGGAGCTGATCGCCGAACTGAAACAGAATCGCGCGTTCGAAGGAAAGGCCGAAGTGATCCTGAAGCGCTTGCCGAAGGGCGTCAAGATGGCTGTGCCTGTTGCGACCTTCTCATCTCGGGATCGCGAGATTGTGATTCCCGTGGAAGCGTCGGAGGACGCACTGGTGGGCATGTATAAGGACATTACCTGCGAAGTCAGTATCAAGGATAAGGGCGAGACCATCAAGCAAAACACCGGCTCCGGCCAGTTGCGCATCGATCCGGCTCGCCACACGAGGGCATCGCGATGAGCCTCATTGTATTCGCTCTGCACTTGGCTGTCTTTGCGGCGACGCCTCCCGCCGCTAACAAAATTCCCGCGCCGAAAACAAAGGCTTCGACGCCACAGGTCAAACGCGAGCTCAGTTTTCGACTTGACGTGATGCCCGTTTTCTTCCGCGCCGGATGCAACTCCGGCGGCTGCCACGGTGCGGCATCGGGTAAGGACGGCTTCCGTTTGTCGTTGTTCGGATACGACCCCGCGGGCGATTACTTCCGCCTCACACAGCAAATGGTGGGACGGCGCGTCGATCTCGCCGCGCCCGAACAGAGCCTTGTTCTTCTGAAGGCCACCGGCAGCGTTCCGCACACCGGCGGACGCCGCTTCAAGAAGGACAGTGAGTATTACAACACCTTGCTGCAGTGGATCAAAGCCGGGGCGTTAGTGGACTCGGAGAAAGTTCCCCAGGTGCTGGATATTGCGCTTGTTCCGGACAAAATCGTTTTCCAGGGCAAAGAGACGCGCAAGCCGCTGCAGGTGATCGCCAAATATTCCGACGGGTCCACGCGCGTGGTCAACCAGCTTGCGCTGTACATGACCAACAACAAAAATACAGCGGACATTGACGACAACGGCGTAGTGACCGCCGGCAAGCGCGGCGACACGTTCGTCTTCGCTCGCTTCGCCAAGTTCACCACCGGAGCGGAAGTCATCGTACTTCCGAACGACAAGAATTTCAAGTGGCCGAAACTCGCCGCGAACAACTACATCGACGACCTGGTGTACGCGAAACTCAAGTATCTGCGCATTCTTCCCAGCGGACTCTCCTCCGATGAACAGTTTCTGCGCCGCGTTTATCTAGACCTGATTGGGCTTCCGCCTTCGCCGGAGGAATACCGTCGGTTCATGAGCAGCCAGGAATCCGGGAAGCGGACAAAGCTCATTGACGAACTGATGGCGCGCGAAGAGTTCAGCGATCTGTGGGCCGCCAAATGGGCCGAATTGCTGAAGGTGATCACGGGCAACAACGCTTCGTTCGGCACGGACCGCAAGGCGGCGAATGCCTACTACACATGGATTCGCGAACAGATGCGGAAGAACACTCCCGTAGACCAGTTCGCGAAAATGCAGCTGGCGGGCACGGGCAGCACCTTCCGCGATCCCGCCGTGAATCTCTATACGATGATTCCGCAAGGCCGCTACGACGCGAAGGAACTCGCTTTGGACGTCGCGGAAGTTTTCACGGGCATCCGCATTCAGTGCGCGCAATGCCATAACCATCCTTTCGATCGTTGGACGATGGACGATTTCTACGGTTTCGTCAGCTTCTTTACCGGCGTGGTGCGCAAGCCCGCATCGGAATCGCGCGAGTACTACGTTTACGGGGACGTCAACGCGCAGCCGGCAAAGCATCTTTTGGACAACCGGCCTGTTCCCGCGAAATTCCTGGGCGGCGCGGAACCGGATGTTAAGGGCAAGGACGTTCGCATCGCTTTGGCGGATTGGCTGACGGCGAAAGAGAATCCGATGTTCCGCCAGAACATAGCAAATCGTGTTTGGGCGCACTTCTTCGGACGCGGCATCGTCGATCCGGTGGACGACGTGCGCATCAGCAATCCTCCCAGCAACAAAGAACTTCTGGAAGAGCTCGGAAAGAAGCTGGCCTCCTACGATTTCGACATGCGGAGGTTGATCCGCGATATTTGCACCTCGCGCGTGTACCAGCTTTCTTCCACTCCCAACGAATCGAATCGCGATGATGCCGATCAGTTTTCGCATGCGCGCCTGCGCCGCTTGCGCGCCGATGTTCTGATCGACGCCATTTCCATGGCGACGGACACGGCGACGCAGTACAACAACGCCGAGCCCGGGCTGCGCGCCGTGCAACTTTTTGAAGGCGGCCGCAGGGCGAACAATTATTTCCTGAGGACGTTCGGACAATCGCCGCGCGCCAGCGTTCACACTTCGGAAACGCGGCTGGAGCCGACGCTCACGCAAACGCTGCATCTCATCAACGGCGACTCCGTGGAAGGGAAGATCGGCCGCAGCAATGTGATCGCGGATCTTTTGAAGGAAAAGAAATCTCCGGAAGCGATCATCGAAGAGTTGTACCTTCGCACGCTGAGCCGCAGGCCGAGTGCATCGGAAAAAAAGAAGATGTTGTTCCTCATTGAGCCAACTCCCAAAAGCCGGCAGGCTTTGGACGACGTCTTCCACGCACTGTTGAACTCCACCGAGTTCGCATTCAATCACTAACCCTGCTTATGAAGTTCGTTCTCCTTCTGGCGGCCTGCCCGGCGATACTGGCTCAGCCGAAGAAGGTGACTTACGACGACGACGTGAGGCCCATCGTTACGCGGCGCTGCATGCCGTGCCACAACGCATCGGAGGCGCGCGCGAGTCTCAGCCTGGACACCTACGCGGGAGTCATGAAAGGCGGCGGCTCCGGCGATATCGTGAAGCCCGGCCGGCCCGCCGCAAGCGTGTTGTATCTCGCCGTCGCGCATGAAGGGACGGGCGTTCCTCGCATGCCGCTCAATGGCGCGAAGCTGCCGGAAGGCGACATCGCTATCATTCGCGAGTTCATTCAACAAGGGATTTTGGAAAACGTCAGCAGCCAGCCGAAGGGCTCGGTGATGCCGTCGCTTGATTTCCGTCCCGTACCAAAGCCGACGACTGTTGCCGCCGCGCCAACTTCGCTGCCGCCTTTTA
The DNA here is from genome assembly GCA_016191645.1 of Candidatus Solibacter usitatus. Taxonomy (GTDB): domain Bacteria; phylum Acidobacteriota; class Terriglobia; order Bryobacterales; family Bryobacteraceae; genus CADEFT01. Next base: position 19,562 of record JACPVQ010000038.1, on the reverse strand, counting down.
CGTTGCCGGAGCCGCCGCGCCCCCATCCCGTGACGGCATTGGCCGCAAGTCCGTGGGCTCCCATCGTGGCCCTCGCGGGGCATGGCCGCATTCATCTTTACGACACCAACACGAGGGCGTCCATTGGTGTGTTGCCATTTCCGGAAGGAACCCCGTTCGTGTTGCGTTTCTCCCGCGACGGAGTGAAGCTCATAGCCGCCGGGGGAAAAGGCGTGCAAAGCGGCAGCGTCGTTGTTTTCGATATCGCCACCGGGAAGCGAATTACTGCCGTTGGCGCGGAGCGCGATATCGTTGCCGCCGCCGACATCAGCCCCGACGGGAAATTGATCGCGCTCGGCGGACCTTCGAAAGTGGTGAAGGTTTTCTCCACCGAGGATGGCAAGCTGATCTACGAGATCAAGAAGCACACCGATTGGATCACTGCTCTGGAGTTCAGCCCGGATGGGACCCGCCTTGCCACGGGAGATCGCGCCGGAGGCATCTACCTTTGGGAAAGCGGCAATGGCGGAATTCTGCTGGCGCTGGCGGAGCACAAGGACGCGGTTCAGTCATTGAGCTGGCGTCCTGACAGCAGGCTGCTCGCTTCGGGCGGTGAAGATGGAGAACTGGTGGTGTGGGATCCGCTCGACGGTTTCCCGGTCACCACCGACACGAAAGGGCACGTCCCCGCCGCGAAGGGAACGGTCTACGGAAATGCCTCTTCCGGCGTCTTGAGCGTGCACTATCTCAACGACGGCAGGTTGGTCTCCATTGGCCGCGATCGAGTGATTCACTTGTGGAACAGCCAAGGCAAGTCGGCATCGGCATCCGCGCCGGCCGCGATCATGCTGACCAAAGTCACATCGTCGTTTGACAGCAAGTTCGTCATCGCCGGGGATTACGAAGGCAATCTGCTGTATTGGGATGGCAAGAAATTGGTTCCGTAACTTCAGAACCAGTCCTCGATGTGAAGTCCGCGCACGCGCTCAAACTCTTTCGTGTTGTTGGTGACCAGAGTGCAGCGGTGTGCCATAGCAGTGCCTGCGATCAGCACATCCAAGGGGCCGATCGGCGTTCCCAGTTTTTCCAGCTGTTCGCGGATTCCCGCGGCGGCGCGCGCTGAAGCGTCGTCGAACGGCAGCAGCGTAATGCAATCGATCAGATGCTGAAGCTGTGCGCCGCGCGCCCCTGGTTTTTGAGATTTGCGAACTCCGTATTCCAGTTCGTAGAGGACAATCGAGGGTATGGCGATGTCGGCCGGGGAGGTCTTGATCAACTGCGCCGCCACGCGCCCCATCCCCTTGAAGTAATGAATGATGGCGTTCGTGTCGAGCGCGAACACTTAGAACGGCTCCCGCGGCGCGTCCTCACCTTGGCCGCTGCGGATCTCCTCCAACGATGGAAAGTCCGGCCAGGCCCCAAACATACCAAGGACCTCTGGCGGCCAAGTCTTCTGAGTCTTCTCCTGAATCAGGACCGCAATCCATTTGCTTACGGAGACACCCTCGCCACGGGCAGCCTTTTTGGCGAGCTTCTCACTGGCCTCGTCTAGGTAAATCGTGACTTGACTCATGGCACTTACAATTATATGTGCACATATAATTATCTGTCAATCACAAATTCGAGAACCCTGGTCTATGCTGTTGTAAATGAGATACTTCTATTTCGACTCGGGCTAACAATTCATTAGCCTCAACGAGCATGCTCTGGGGAAGTACCGCGCATCTCAGAGCATGTTCCAACGTCTCCGCCGCTTCCACCCAGCGGCGCTTCGCCACAAGCTCTCGCGCCATCATCAGATAAGGTTCGCCGTCCGCGGGGTTAATGCGAATCGCCTCGTGACACCAATTCGCAAACGCCCGGACCTCGTTGATCCCCAGGCACATGCGCGCGATCTCTTTGCAAAGTTCCGCGTCCTCCTCACCCATCGCCACCGCGCGTTCCAACAGATCGATCGCGCTGCCCACCTGTCCTTGCGCGGCGAGTTCTCTCGCCTGTTCCAACCAGCTCATTCTTTCGCCCTCGCTATAAACAAAGATTTCGGAATCATCGCATGGACGCCCTTGTTCACATCCACCAATTGAGTGATGTGTAAATCGACGGCCACACTCGCCAGCATGTAGGCGTCGGCTCGGCTCAGCTTTCCCAACTCCATCAACCAATCGACAGCCTCTTCCGTGGCCAGACGCACAGCTTTGTTCAGATCGTCGTCAAAGCCCATGGCGATATAGTGGGTTGGCGTTTCCGCGCGCGGCCATTTCCGGTTCCAGCCCTTTCGCAATTCGAATCGAAATGTCCCCACGAGCGAAGTTTCCAATCCGGTTTGATCCACCTCACCATCGCCTTGCGCGGCGTGCCCGTCGCCGGCCAGGAACAGCGCGCCGGGCACATGAACGGGAATGTAGACGGTGGAACCGGCGGTCAACTCGCGATTGTCCATATTGCCCGCGTGCGTCCAAGGCGGCGTGCTGCTCAGGCGTCCTGCTTCCCGCGGAGGTGCGACACCCATGCTTCCGAAAAATGGCCTCAGCGGCACTTCAACACCGGGCGCGAATGGGGCAACGCCTCGCTCGCGATCGAGTGGAATCAATTTGTTGGTTCCCACGCGGAAGCGGTCGGCCAGCACGCCGTTCGCACCCATTGCGTTGTACGAATAATCGATTGCCAATTTCACATCCACAATGTGCACCACCAAGGCATCGCCGGGTGCAGCGCCTTCTACAAACACGGGGCCCGTCAGAAAATGTCCGCGTCCGGTTGTGTTGGCGGCAGTGACGGCGCGCAGTTCCGGCTGAACGCGATTCGCCGGCACTCCTAACGCTTCCAACGCCGCGGCGCGAGCCACACCCAGCGTATGAATCTCCACGGTGTCCCCTGCTTTGATTCTGAGCGCGGGGGGCGACGCCGCGTCGTAGTACCCGATCACCACCGTCTCCGGCGCGGCTTTGAGGATATGTTTGTCCGCGGCGTGGCCAAAAGCGGCCGTCAAACCTAACACCGTAAGTAGACGCATACGGGGATTGTATCCGCCGCGCGCCCTGTCACGCTAATCTTGTATGGAGATTCATGCGCGGCAAATGGGTTCTCCTGCTTGGTATCCTCGTGCTCGCCGTCATCGGCGGTACGGCGCTCTCCGTTCTCCTGCGCAAACCTCCGCCCGTTAAGAAGCCGCAAGAGACGTTCAACGCAATTCCCGCCGTCGACGAGATTTCTTCCATGGGACGCATTCAGGCCGCCCACGTCGTGTCCGTCGCGGCACTGGTCGATGGAATTATCGATCGCTGGGAAGTAGAGGCGGGGCAGGATGTTCTGGAGGGACAGCTTCTGGGCCACGTCAGCAATACGAACCTCGAATCGGATCGCGAGCAGGCGCAGATGGATCTGGACCGCGTGGAAAGCAAGATCACCTCGATCGAGGGTCAGATTCTCGCGGCACGACTGGAAGCCGCGCGCGCCGATGCGGAATCCGTACGTGCGAAGGCGGAAACCGCTCGCGTCGAAAGAATCTATTTGCGCCAGCAGATGCTTTTGAAGGAAGGCGCGACGCCGCGGCTGGTGTTCGAGAAAGCCGAGAGCGAGTACAAGGCTTCGAAAGAAGATTCCAACGCCGCTGCCGGATTGGCGCGCACTACTGCCGATCGCGTAGCTCGCATGGAATCGGAACTGGCAGCGGCAAAGAAATCCTTGGAGGACAAACAGACCGCGCTCGAAGAGGCCAAAGAGGGATTGGAGGCAAGCAACATCGTCTCTCCCGTCGATGGCGCCATTATCAAGTTGGGCGCGCCATTGGGCGGCGAGGTGGAAAGCGCTAACCCGGACTTCATCCAGATTGCCGTCGATCCCGCCATTCTCGAAATCGTCATCGAACCGGATCCGAAAATCATCAACCGCCTTCGCCCGGGACAACCCGCGCTGGTTGTCGTCCCCGAGGTTTCCAGCGAAGGGATGCAGGGCGAAGTGAAGGAGATCAAGGAAAAACAGGTGATCATCGAATTCACCAGCCCCAATCCGCAGATCAAGCACGGCATGACGGGCAGCGTACGCGTCAAGCTAACATAAAATCGTAATGCAATTTCTCGAATCCAGCCTCATCGAGCTGATCACACAAACCTCCACCAATCTTCCACCGGACGTCCGCACGGCAATGAAACATGTGCTAGGTGAAGAGACGCCCCACACGCAGGCGGCGCAAGCGCTTAGCGTCATCGCCACGAATATCGATATGGCGCTGGACGATGAGGGCCCCATCTGCCAGGACACCGGCATGCCGACATTCGTTGTGCACACGCCCATCGGCGTGAACCAACTCGTAGTGAAACGAGCCATCAAGGCCGCTGTCGCGGAAGCCACGAAGCGCGGAAAGCTGCGTCCCAACTCGGTGGATTCGCTGACTGGCAAGAACAGCGGCGATAATCTCGGCGAGTAGACGCCCGTAATCCACTTCGAGCAATGGGAAGAAAATGAGATCGAGGTAAAGCTGATTCTCAAAGGCGGCGGCTGCGAGAACAAGAACATTCAGTATTCGCTGCCCGCGACGCTTGATCACCTGGGCCGCGCCGATCGCGACCTGGATGGAGTTCGCAAATGCATCCTGCATGCCGTTTGGCAGGCGCAGGGACAAGGCTGCGCTCCCGGAGCCGTCGGCGTGTGCATCGGTAGCGATCGCGCGCACGGATACATGCTGGCGAAGATGGAGTTGTTCCGCACTTTGGACGATGTCAATCCGCATGCCGAGCTTGCCAAATTGGAAGCCGAGATCATGGATCAGGCGAATCGCATCGGAGTAGGAGCGATGGGCTTTGGCGGGAAGGGCTCCCTGATTGGCTGCAAAATTGGCGTGGCGAACCGTTTGCCCGCCTGTTATTTCGTCTCCGTCGCCTATGATTGTTGGGCTTTCCGGCGTCTGGGCGTTCGGTTGGATGCCGGCTCCGGTGCAATCACGAAATGGCTCTATCGCGACCCTGCGCGCGTCGTGGAGAAGATGACGCAAAGTGAAGGCTTTCCTCTCACCGGCCGCGAAGTGGTTCTCACTCCGCCGTTAACGGAAGCGCAGATGCGATCGCTCAAAGTGGGCGACGTTGTCCTCATCAGCGGTGAGATGTTCACTGGCCGCGACAACGTTCACAAATACCTGATGAAGAATCCGCCGCCCGTGGATCTTCATGGCGCAGCCTTGTATCACTGCGGCCCCGTGATGTTGAAGAACGGAGATCAATGGGAGACGAAGGCGGCTGGTCCTACCACCAGCAGCCGCGAGGAGCCGTATCAGGCGGATGTGATTCGCAATTACGGAGTTCGCGCCGTGATCGGCAAAGGCGGCATGGGTGCGAAAACATCGGCCGCTCTGAAGGAGTGCGGCGCGGTCTACCTCAACGGAATTGGCGGGGCGGCGCAATACTACGCGCGCTCCATCAAGAAAGTTCTCGGCGTGCATCTGCTCGACTTTGGGATTCCGGAAGCGATGTGGCATCTTCGCGTGGAGAATTTTGTCGCCATTGTTACGATGGACGCGCACGGCAACAGCTTACATAAGGATATTGAGGATAAAACCGGCGCGGAGCTGGAAACGCTCCAAACTGCCTAGTTTGGTACCCCACGTGCTTCCTAACCACGTGGTGATGCGATTCAGTCTCATTTTGGTAGTCTCGGCGCTTGCTTACCCGCAGCAAAAGCCCACGGTTGACAAGCCAAAGTTGGAGTACATGGGCACGGTCGTCTGCCAGGGTTGTCACGAGGAAATCTACAACGCGTTCGTAAAGAGCCCTCATTACTTGGTGGAGACCGACAAAAAGCGCGGTTTTGAGGGGCAGGCGTGTGAATCCTGTCATGGCATGGGAAGCCTGCACGCGGAAACAGCCGAGCCGAAAAATATTCGCAATCCCCTGCGTCTTCCGGTTGCCGAGGCAAATCGCACATGCTTGCAGTGTCATATGAACCAGCCGACGCGAGTTGGGGCAATTCGCGGAGGCCATGCCCGCAACCAGGTGGCATGCAATAGCTGTCATAGCGTGCATAAACCCAAGCCGCGCAAGATTGTGACCAACTGCGGCACTTGCCACGTCGCGCAACTGGCGCAGTTCCAGCGTCCGTTCCGTCACAAATTGCAGGAGGGTGGCATCGATTGTGTCGATTGTCACAATCCGCATGGGAGGCTGCTTACCAATCAATTGAAAGATGTATCGGCTAACGAGCCCGGGTGTTTCAAATGCCATAGCGATAAGCGCGGCCCGTTCTCCTTCGAGCACGCGCCTATGCGTACGGACGGATGCCAGGCCTGCCACGAGGCGCATGGTTCGGCCAATCCGCGCATGTTGACCCGGCACGAGGTTCGCCTTGTGTGCCTGGAATGTCACGCGAACCTGGGCTCCAACCTTCCCACGGTGGGCGGAGTACCGCCGTCGCTGCATGACCTGCGGCTGCCAACCTTCCGTAACTGCACCGTGTGCCATGTGAAAGTGCACGGATCGCATATCAATAGGACGCTACTGCGATGAAGATCCTGATGGCAGTGCTATTGTCGCAACTCCTCCGGGGGCAGGAACCCGCGAAGACGGAGCCCGCTCAGGCCCCGGCGCCCGCTGCCGCCGTGGAATCTCCATTTAAAGTGGAAACCGGGCTCGGCGTGCGGTTCCACGGCGGTATTAAGGGCAACTTCGACGCCTATCGCAGCATGATCAATCTAGGAGAAGGGTTCCGGTTGGTGAACTGGGACATGCAGTATCATTCCGATTCCAACACGTTCCTCAAGAAGGCGTTTTTCAGCGGCGCGGGATGGGGCGGCGACCCTGCGGCATGGATGCGCGGCGCATTTGAAGACTCGCGCTATTACCGGCTCAACGTCGACTACCGCTCCACTGCCTACTTCAGCGCGCTTCCGTCGTTCGCCAATCCCACGCTCGACCGGGGAATTCTTTTCAGCCAGCGCTCCTTCGATACGCGCAGGCATTTCACGGAATTGAACCTCGACCTCTTTCCCACCAGACGCATCGTTCCGTTTGTTTCCTATTCGCGCTCCCGCGGGGAAGGGCGCGGCGTTAGCAGTTTCACCACGGACGCCAATGAGTATCCGGTCGCCACGCTTCTCAGCGATGCGGCGAACCTGGTTCGCGGCGGCGTGCGTTTGGAATTCCGAAAGTTTCACTTCACGCTGGAGCAAGGCGGCATCTTCTTCCATGATGGACAGAGCCTGTTCCAGGATGGCCGCAACAACGGCAACGCCACACGGCCATTTCTTGGCCAGACTCTCTTCCTCACCAATCTGCTGCAGTCTTACGCCGTACAGGGGCGCAGTTACTTTGAGCGCGGGCTTCTTACGGCACAACCAATCTCGTGGCTGGACTTGTCCGCGTCCTTCCAATTTAGCCGGCCCTCCAGCGATATCACTTACCGCCAGACGGCAAAGGGCCAGTTCGTGGACATCAGTTCGCTCGTTTTTTACAACTCCCAGGATCTTCGGTTGGTAGGCGCTTCCAATCAACCCCATACAACAGCAAGCGCCGGCGCGGAATTGAGGCCCTTCCAACGATTCCGCCTGATTGGGTCGATGGTTACGGACCGGCTTCATAACACCGCAACTGCGGACACTTCCCCTTTCGTGGACCGTTTGGAATGGTCATACAACCAGGAGCAGGTGGAGGCGGTTTTTGAAGTGAATCGTAAGGTGCTGATTCGCGGCGGCCAGCGATACGTTTGGGGCGATAGTTTGAATCGAACCGGGCAAGTGAGTCAAATGCCCCAGGAGCGAGCAACACTTCGCCGCAACTCAGCGCTGGGGGGTGTGGGATTTCGCGCAACGGATCGAGCGTCCCTTAATGCCGATGTCGAAATCGCCCGCAGCGAGCAGGTTCTTTACCGGACCAGCCTGAGCGATTTCGAGCGCATTCGTGTGCGCGGACGCTATTCATTATTAAGCAGCTTACAGTTGTATGGCACGTTTCAGTACTTAAACAACTCAAATCCATCGCGCCTCAACCGTTTTGAGATGCGCAGCCAGCAAACGGCTGCCGGATTGCGGTGGCTTCCTCGTGGAGGGAAGACAATCCAGGTGATGAGCGAGTATGCCCGGTCCACCATCCGGTCAGACGTATCGTATTGGGTTCCGCAAATTCTACAGCCCGCCCGATCCTTCTACCGCGAGAACGCACACACGATAACCGGTCTGTTTACATACAGAATGGCCGTTGGCTGGACATGGCACCCGGAGATTGCCGCAGGCGGCTCTTTGTTTCTCAGCAACGGAAGCCGCCCTGTGAGTTACTATCAGCCCGTGATCCGCCTGACCGCTCCGCTGAGGGCTCATTTGGACTTTTTCGGCGAATACCGCTGGTATGGAGTGACGCAGAACTTCTATCTGTTTGAGGGATTCCGGTCGCACCAGGGAATTGTGGGCATCCGGATATATTGATTGCAAGGAGACCGTATATGAAAAAAAGATTGCCACTCATGATTTCCTGTCTTGTAGTGATGGCGGGGTTGTTTCTCACCAGCACCATGTCATTCGGCAAGCCCGAGTTCTCCAAGACGGAGAAGAAGGCTTGCACCGTTTGCCACACGGCAATGAAATCAAAGGACCTGAACAAGGTGGGTGAGTGTTACAAAGACAAGAAGAACCTCAAGGAGTGTGCGAAATAGCGCTCCTATCCTCAAATAGGGTGAAGGTCAGCGCCCGGCGGGGCCAGGAAGTGGCGTCGTCCGGGCGCCTTCCATTTGTAAGTGCTTGTCTACCATGGGTTTTTGAACGAATCGACAATAAAGTCAGGCTGGCATGAAAAATGCACGATAAGGATCGAAGGGAGGACCAAATGCGCAGGTCGATAATGAACAGAGTCGTCGCCGCGGCAGCCATCGTGGCGGCTCTACTACTAATCGGCGTGGTTGTAACGGGTGCGCCGTCCAAACCATACCGAAGCACTGATAAAGCTTTTTATGCCGACGAACGGGCGGTGAATTTCGTTCGTCCGGGCCTCAAATTTACAATCACTAAAGTTGACATTGCCGCGGACGGCACGGTCCGTGTTAATTTCAAGATCGCGGACTCCGTGGGAATGCCATTGGACCGCGACGGCATTGTGACGCCTGGCACAGTGTCCACCAGCTTCGTCATCTCTCGCATTCCCAAGGATGGTGACCAATATCTCGCCTACACCACTCGAGTGCAAACCAGCCCGATTACCGGTAAGTCGGCGACGCAGGCGGGGACAGATGCGGGCGGGGCGTACACGAAAGTGGCTGACGGAGAATACGTGTACACGCTTGGAACGAAGTTGCCTGCTGACTTCGACAAGACCGCGACCCATTCCGTCTTAATGTACGGCGCGCGAACGCTCACGGAATTCGATCTCGGCATCAATCGCTTCGACACCGTTTTCACTTGGGTCCCAAGCGGTGCTGCCGTCACCAAGACGCGCGACATCGTGCGCACGGCGACTTGCAACAAGTGCCACGTCGAACTCGGTCTGCACGGCGGCAACCGGCGCAGTGTCGAAGGGTGCATTCTCTGTCATCAGCCTCAAACCACGGACCCCGATACCGGCAACACGGTGGATTTCAAAGTGATGATCCACAAGATCCACATGGGCACTTCGCTGCCCAGCAACAAGGATGGCGGGAAATATTGCATTATCGGGAACGCCCAATCGGTGAACTGCTGGGACAAAGTGAATTTTCCAGCCAGCCCGAACAATTGTTCCGTCTGCCATGATACGGCTGTCGCGGGCGCGGCCCGTCCCGCGCAAGTAGAAGCGCATTTGAAGAATCCGAATCGCGCGGCGTGCGGCTCCTGCCATGATAACGTCAACTTCGAGACGGGAAAGAACCATGCGGGCCTCGCGCAGATCAGCGACAATCTCTGCGCGAGCTGCCATATTCCGCAGGGGGAACTCGACTTTGACGCCTCCATCATGGGCTCGCACGTGAGGCCAACCTTGGCCCCATCTCTTCCGGGCATCGTCTTCGCCATCGAATCGGTCGACGACGGAACCGCCGGGAAGAAACCGCGAGTGACTTTCACCGTGAAAGACAAGAAGGGTGCTCCAATCGCTCCCCCCGACATGACCGCTCTCAGCTTGATTTTGGCGGGACCGACCTCGGATTACGCAAGCTACGTTTCGGAAACCGCGCGCGCGGCTCAGGATTTGGGTGGCGGACGGTATGCGTATACCTTCAACGCAACCATTCCGGCCGAGGCTAGAGGGTCCTACACCATCGGCATGGAAGGATACCGCAACACGATGCTTGTTCCCGGTACGACGAAAGAACAAATGGTTCGCGATGCCGGCGTCAACGTGCAGAAAACGTTCTCCGTTGACGGCAGGCCGGTGGAGGCGCGCAGAAGAGTGGTTGCCACGGAGAGTTGCAACGGATGCCACTCCTTCCTGTCGTTGCATGGAGGCAACCGCAATCGCGTGGAAGAGTGCGTGCTGTGTCACAATCCAAATCAAACGGACACGGCACGGCGTCCGGCGGCCAATAATCCGCCCGAGGGCGTGAACTTCGCACTGCTAGTTCACCGCATACATGGCGGTCCGCGTCAAACACGCGATTTCACCATCTTCGGCTTCGGCGGAACCGCAAACAACTTCAACGAAGTGGGCTTTCCCGGCATCCTGACGAACTGCGCATCCTGCCACGTCAACAACTCGCAACGCCTGCCGCTGCGGGACAATCTGCAGCAAGTAAAGGATCCTCGCGGATATATACCGACGGTTGGTCCCGAGGCCGGCGCCTGTCTCGGCTGCCACGCTACCAAGGCTGCAGCATCACACGCCCTCGCCAATACGACGGCGATCGGCGAAAGCTGTGCGGCATGTCACGGTCCCAACGCCGAGTTCAGTGTCGACCGGGTCCACGCGCGCTAGTTGTCGCAGGCCGGAGGCCTGTCCCTATGTCCGTTCTGCTCATTGCTCTCGCTCTGAGTGCGTCCGTCCTGCGGGGAGCGGAAGACAACACCGCTCCCTGCATGGATTGCCACGCCGGTAACGCCCAATCCAAAAGGGGCGGCACGGAGATCGATCCGGCGCGCTTCGCCCGCGCCACTCATTCCTTCCTCGGCTGCACCGGATGCCACCTCGACGGATTCTCCGCATACCCGCACAAAGCAACGCGCAAGGACGCGCTCGATTGCATGACCTGTCACGCGGGCGACAGCTCCGCGCCTTACAACCGCGCCCAAATTGAAGCCGATCTGAATAAGAGCGTCCATATTTTTGTCGCCGACCCGAATTTCAAATGCACCTATTGCCACTGGCCGCACGATTTTCTGCCGGTTCGCAAAATGAAGAGCATCGCGGAGGCTGTCGAGATAGGTAACAAGGTCTGCATGGAGTGCCACGCCACGCCCAAACACACCTGGATTCCCATGTGGGAACTGCATACGAAAGCGGCCCGCTGCGTCGATTGCCACACGGCCGGGAAAGAAGAAACGATTCATCATATTCTGCCCGCCTCGCGGGCGCAGCGCGATTGCGTCAATTGTCATAGCCGCGATTCGTTGCTGCTGCGCAAATTGTACAAACACATCGCCGCGCGGCAACGCAGCCAGGAGGGGATGGTCAATGCGGTGATCTTCAACAACGCTTATATGATCGGCGCAACCAAATTCGAATGGCTGGACCGCATCAGCATCCTGTTGTTCGGCATGACAGTGGCCGCGGTCTTCGTGCACGGCGCAGGCAGACGGCTTGCCCGCGGGAGGAAGAAGCGATGAGCGCCCGGCATGCCCTCTACCCTCTTTGGCTGCGCATCTGGCATTGGTCCAACGCTTTGCTCTTCCTGACGCTCATCGTCACGGGAACCAGCATGCATTTCGCGCATCCCGGCCAGCCTCAAGTGGATTTCCGCACGGCGCGCCTCATTCACAACTCCTGTGGCATTCTTCTGACCGCGTTCTATCTTGTGTTTCTATGCGGAAATCTAGGCCGCAATGGACGGCACTACAGTCGAGGATGGAACGAATTGCCGCGCGGGCTTGTCCGCCAACTCCGTTACTATTTCCACGGGATTTTTCTGGGCGCGCCGCATCCGCATCACCCTTCGCCGGAACAGAAATTCAATCCCATGCAGAAAGTGGCCTATCTGGTAATGATGTACGCCGCTCTTCCTGTGCTGACGGTTACAGGGTGGGCATTGTTTTTTCCCGACAAGACTCCGGAACACATGCTGGGCACAACGGGCATCGGCGCATTAGCCACGGCGCATTCCGCTCTAGGCTATCTGTTCTCGCTCTTCATGGTCGTGCACATCTATCTCGGCACAACCGGTGACACCTCAACAGCGCTCTTTAAGAACATGCTTCTCGGAGATGTCACTCCACTCCCAGATCCTGAAGAATCTTCGGCTTCGCCTCTTCCATCGCCAGCAGCGAATGACACGCATTGCAATCCTGCCCAATCTTAGACTTGCCATCGGCGGTTGCATGCTTCTCATCGTGGCAGCGGAAGCATCCGGGAAAATCATTGTGGCCAAGGTTGTTGATGTAGGTACCCCAAGTGACCTTCATGTCCGGAAAGACATTGCGCTGCCATGCTGACAGCACTCCCTGAGCGGATTTCGCAGCTCCCGGAAAGGCTCTTAAGATTGCGGTGGGAATCTCTTTTTCCGCTTCGGCGGACGAAGGGTAGGGCCGCTTCAAAACTTCCATCGCTACTTTTCGGACGCCGGCCAACTTCGCATCCACTTCTCCGGAAGCCATCACGCGATCCAGCGCCCGCTCCGGCGTCTCCATCGTGTGGCTGGGCCGGTTATGACAATCGACGCAATCCATCTCCCGCATTTGAAGCTTCGCCACATCCGCCTGTGTTGTGTTCGCGGCGAAGAATTCGCGTTTCGCGCCGTTGAGCGAGTATTCCACATAAGGGATGTTCTGCCGTGCGCGGTCGGAATGTCCGTAGCGGACGCGAATGCCCGCGCCGACGTGTTTGGAATGAATCCCCGCGCCCGCTACATTGCCGCCGCCGATGTGCATCAACAACACGCTCTTCGTGGCCGTGCCGTCGTCGCCGAAATGAGGAATGATCTTCAAACGGTCTCCGCCGTAACGGTCCGGCCAATGGCAACCTTCGCAGGTCTCGCGCGCCGGCCGCAGGTTTGCGATCGGCGTCGCCACAGGCCGCTCATAGGTGTTGAAAGCAACGGCGAAAACCTGCCGCAGGCCGGAAAGTTTACTCTGTACAAACCAAGACGCACCTGGTCCGATATGGCACTTGGTGCACTCCACCTTCGAGTGAGGCGAATTCTGATAGGCAGTGAACTCCGGCTTCATCACGACGTGGCAGGTCGGCCCACAGAATTGCACGCTGTCCATGTAATCGACAGCCCGGTAGGTGAGGTTGGCGGCGATGACGATGTTGGCGAAGGTGGCCGCGGCAACGAAAGTCAGCAAGCGGCGGAATTCCTGGTTCGCCCAACTCAGTACGGAAATCCCAATCGCTGCTCGCAGCGGCGAACCGGGCCCAAGCCGGCGGTGAAACAGGTAAATGCCGGTTGGGATAATCAACAACCCCGCAAAGAAAATGCCAGGTAGTAATAGGTAAAGAACAATCCCGATGTAAGCCGTACCCGCGTGGCCGGACAAATAACTCGGCAGCAGAAAGAGCCAGAAGACCGTGGCGGTGGTCACTAGCACAACGCCAATGCGGCTGATCAGATTGTTGGAAAGCAGAACAAGCGGGGAAAGCCTGTCCCTCCATACAGGGGGTAGTTGGTTCGCCATCTAAGCCTTCTCTTGCAGTTGCAGGGCCAAACACCATCTTAAACTTTCGTGCGGTATGATGATCGCTATTATGAGACGGGCTATTGCTGTAACCATCAATGGGAAACGCCATTCGAACGAGGTGGAACCCAGGCTCTTACTGATTCACTACCTGCGCGACGTGCTTGGTTTGACCGGACCGCATATCGGCTGTGAAACCTCCATCTGCGGCGCTTGCACGGTGCTTGTGAACGGCAAGGCCATAAAGAGTTGCACCATGTTCGCGGTGCAAGCCAACGGCGCCGACGTACTCACCATCGAAGGGCTTGCATCGGACGGCAATCTGCATCCCATTCAAAATGCTTTTTGGGAGGAGCATGGCGCGCAGTGCGGCTATTGCACTCCGGGAATGATCATGGCGTCGAAGCAGCTGCTGGATCGCAACGCGTCGCCGACAGAAGAGGAGATCCGCCACGGGCTGGAGGGCAACCTCTGCCGGTGCACGGGCTATCAGCACATTGTGAACGCGGTGAAATCCGCGGCGGCCAAGATGGGAGCGTAACCTATGGCAAGCGTCATCACAGAGCAAGAGAAACTCATCGGCAAGGGTATTAAGCGGAAGGAAGATCCGCGACTGATCACCGGAACGGCCACCTACGTTGACGATATGCAACTTCCGGGCATGCATCACGCCTGCATCGTGCGCAGTCCGTATGCCGCGGCGAACATCAAGAGCATTGACATCAAAGCGGCGCTGGAAACTCCGGGTGTTGTGGCTGTGTACACCGGGGCCGCCGTGAAGGATGTGGGCCCGGTGCCATGCGGGGCGTCTCTGCCCGGACTGCGCGTGCCACATCACCACATTCTGGCGCAGGATCGTGTCTATTTCGTAGGTCATCCGGTGGCGGTCGTAGTGGCCACGGATCGCTACATCGCTCGCGATGGCGCGGATCTTGTCGAGGTGGATTACGATGTGTTGCCCGCCGTAGCCGATCCGGAGAAGGCACTGGCGGATGGCGCTCCCGCCGTGCATCCGCAATGGCCGGACAACGTCGCCTTCAACTTCCATCAGGAAAACGGCGAAGTGGAGAAAGTGTTCGCCGAAGCCGAAGTTGTGGTGAAGCAGCGCATCACCAGCCAGCGCTTGATTCCTTCTTCCATGGAGACGCGCGCGGTGCTGGCCGAATACCGCAGCGGTGAAAAAGCGTTGACCATCTATTCGTCGTCGCAGATCCCACACCTGTTGCGCACGCTGGTGGCGGGCATGCTGGGCGTACCGGAACATAAGCTGCGCGTGGTTGTGCCCGAAGTGGGCGGCGGCTTCGGCAGCAAGTTGAATGTATATGCCGAAGAGGCGTTGATGGGCTGGATCGCCATGAAGACCGGAAAGCCCGTGAAGTGGATCGAATCGCGCCGCGAAAACTTCCTCACCACGATTCATGGCCGCGGTCATGTCGATTACTACGAGATCGCTGCAAAGAAGGACGGAACTATAACGGGCATCCGCCTAAAGTTGATTCAAGATCTGGGTGCCTACCACCAGTTGCTGACGCCGGCCATTCCAACATTGTCGGTGTTGATGATGCCGGGTTTATATCGCTGCCAAACCATCTGCGCCGATATCGTTGGCGTATTTACGAACTGCGTGCCGACGGATGCCTATCGCGGCGCGGGACGTCCGGAAGCGACGCACGGAATTGAGCGCATGGTGGACATGCTGGCCGCCGAATTGAAAATGGATGCGGCGGAACTGCGTCTCAAGAACTTCATTCAGCCCGGCGAGTTTCCTTTCGCATCGGCCACCGGTCTGACCTACGACAGCGGAGATTACGCGAAGCCGTTGAAGAAAGCGTTGGACATTGTCAACTACATGGGCCTGCGCGAACAACAGCGCAAAGCCCGCGCCGAAGGCCGCTGGATGGGGATCGGCATGTCCACCTACGGCGAGATCTGCGCCTTCGGGCCGTCGCCGGCAACTCCCGCCGGAGGTTGGGAGAGCGCTTCGGTGCGCATTGAGCCTTCGGGGAAAATCACCGTGCACACGGGAGTCTCGCCGCACGGTCAAGGTGAGGAGACTACGTTTTCGCAGATTGTGGCCGACGAACTGGGCGTCGATTTCAATGACGTAGTGGTGCTTCACGGCGACACCGCCATCGTGCAATATGGCATCGGAACTTTCGGCTCTCGCGGCACGGCAGTGGGAGGAACCGCGCTGTACTTTGCGTTGCAGGAGTTGAAGGCCAAGATCAAGCGCTTCGGCGCAATGCTGCTGGATACGGATTCCGTGGTTTACGAAGAAGGCCGCTGCGCGTGCCGCAAGACGGGTAACAGCGTCAGTCTGGCGGAGATCGCGGGCGCGTCGTATCGCGCAATGAAGTTGCCGCCCGGTACGGAGCCCGGTATGATGGCGACGTATTTCTGGGAGCCGCCGAATTTTACGTTTCCCTTCGGAGCGCACATCGTTGTTACGGAGGTGGACAAGGAAACAGGTGTTGTCACCATTCAACGCTACGTTGCGGTCGACGATTGCGGAAAAATTCTCAACCCGTTGATTGTCGCCGGACAGGTGCACGGCGGCGTGGCGCAAGGCATTGGTCAATCGTTGTACGAGCACGGAATCTACGACGACAACGGCCAATTGCTCACCGGCGAATTCATGGACTATGCGATTCCTAAAATCACGATGATGCCGTGGATAGAGTCGGAGCACACCGAAACGCCCTCGCCTGTGAATCCGCTTGGGGTGAAAGGCGTGGGTGAGGCAGGCACTATCGGTTGTTCCCCGGCGGTTGTGAATTCCGTGGTGGATGCGTTGAGTCCGCTGGGCGTGCGGCATTTGGATATGCCGCTTTCGCCGGAAAAGATTTGGAAAGTGCTGCAGGGAGGCCAGGCATGATCGCACATCCTTTTGATTACCTGACTCCGAAGAGTTTGCCGGAGGCGCTGCTGTTGCTGGCGGATCCGGACGCGAAGGCGCTGGCCGGGGGGATGAGCCTTATTCCGATGATGAAGTTGCGTTTGGCCGCTCCTGCGAAGCTGGTGGACCTGCGCGGCGTGCCGGGCTTGACGTCGATTAGCGAAGAAAGCGGGCGGTTGAAGATTGGCGCGTTGGCGACACACTTCGATATCGAATCGTCCCGGCTGGTTCGCGCCAAGTGTCCGTTGCTGGCAATGGCCGCGGCGCACATTGGGGACGTGCAAGTGCGGAACATGGGAACCATCGGAGGCAGCATCGCGCACGCCGATCCGGCGGCGGATTATCCCGCGGCGCTGCAAGCGCTGGAGGCAACCATCAGCATTGCAGGCGTCGGCGGGACGCGCGCCGTGAGCGCCGCGGAATTCTTCGTCGATACCTTCACCACCGCCGTTGGACCGGGCGAGCTTGTAGTGGAGGTCAGTGTTCCCGTTGAGGCAGCGGGCACCGGAACAAGTTATCAGAAGTGTTTGCAGCCCGCATCGGGCTTCGCCATCGTTGGTGTTGCCGCCCGCTTGCAGGCCGTCTCCGGTAACATCTCGATGGCCCGCATTGGCGTTACTGGACTATCAGGATGCTCCTTCCGCGCCAACGGCGTGGAGGCGCTGCTCGAATCGGGTTCCGATCCGCAAGCCGCTGCCGCTGCGATTGCGAACGGCATCGACGCCAATAGCGACATCCACGCTTCGGCGGAGTACCGCTTGCACCTGGCGCGGGTCTATGCCGCGAAAGCGATCCGCGCGGCCCTTGCTGCCGCACGATGAAGGTCACCGGCTCACACCTGGTGCCGCTCGACAGGGCGCGCGTATATTCCATGCTGCAGGACCCGGAAGTGCTGGCGGCTTGCATGCCGGGTTGCGAGAAGCTGGAGAAATCCGGTGAAGATTCCTACACCATGAAGATGAAGATGGCGCTCGCGGCCATATCCGGCCAGTTCGACGGCAAGGTCAGCATCACCGATCAGAATCCGCCCGGGAGTTTCCGGCTGCTGGTGGAAGGAACCAGCAAGATCGGATTCATGAAAGGCGGCGGCTTGCTCACGCTGACCACTGAAGGCGATGCCACTTGCGTGGCTTACGAAGGGGACGTGCAAGTGGGAGGCACGCTGGCAGCCGTGGGACAGCGATTGATCGACGCAACTTCGAAGATGATGATCAAGCGCTTCTTTGAAAAGTTGATCGCTGTGCAACCTTAGAGAATTTATTTTTCCCTTTTTTTCAATAACTTCCGCTCCGGGCTTTGATGAGTCCGCACGCACAGCCGGTATCTTCGTGCGGAGGTAAACAACAATGTCCGCTCTTCCGCTTCCGACCTACGGGTTGGAAAAGCTCTTTCTCTTCCCTGTGTTTCAAACGCGGGAAGCATATTTCAAAGCCACCGGGAAGGAGGCCCCTGCTTACGACGAAACCAAGGACATCAAATCCTGGTTCGATCCTAATGCATTGGAGAATCCGCGCCGGAAAATCGTGTACGACAGAGTCCTCGCTATCGCCGCCAACAAGGCGCCAATCCCGGGTCCGGATGGGAAACCGATGCTGGAGCCGATGGTGATCGATCGGGAACTCGCCGCAACTGTGAACATCCCGCCGAAGGGACCGGGCATCGTGGACGCGCCGCAAACCGGGTACGAGATTCCCGTGCCGCTGCGCGCGGTGGATGCGGAGGAAGAACTCTATTTCCGCTTTGGTGGAACCGTGGCCGTCAAGAACAAAGCGCTTTTCCCGGCCCCTCCAGGCGAATTCACAGATTCCGACCGCACACTGTTACGGGCGATCGCCAACAAACTCGGAGTTGTCTGAAGCAGGGGCGTGGAAGTTGCGCGCATACAGCTTCCACGCTCTTAATTACTGGAATTGGACCTTCACCACGTAGGTTTGGTTTAACTGTGCCGCTTTGATGTGAACCTCCGCATAGGTGTTCGCGGCGCGCTCACGAGCCGGATCAGGCTTGTAGCTGATCTGGAGCTTTGTGGAGTCTTTGCCCTTCAACGTGGATTTGCCGAGTTCGGCGATCACATCCTTGTTCCCCAATGGCTCCAACTGCAATTTGAGTTCGCCCGGCAATTGGCTGCTGATTTCCACTTCCTCGATGGAAGCGAGCTTGGGATTCATCGGTACAACCGTGCGGCTGAATTTCACGGAATTCACCAGGTCCTGAATACTGGGGCCCTTGGGAACTGCCACTGGTGAAGGCGCGGATGAATCCGCCCCGGGATTCATCGCACCAAAAGGCGTTTGACGCTGTTTGGTGGAAACCACAAACCACATCCATGTACCGTTCTCCACTCGCCACTGGCTAGCGACAGGCATGGTCACCGACATCAAGCCCTTGGGCGGAATCATCATTTCGGTGTCACAACTAATCAGAACCGTCGCTCTGGTGTAGTCGTCGAAATAGGTGATCTTCTGAAGAGAGAATTTCCGGCACCGGCGTTTGTCCGATTCAAAGAAAACATCCTTGCTTTCTTCAGCCACAAATGCGTCGGCAGCCCGGAACTTACCTTCGGCATGCGCCTGATAAAACGCGTTGACACGCTCGCGAAGAGCGTTATCGATAACGGGTGGAGCCTGCTCAAACAGGCTGGCTGCGTCCTGCGCATACAGCGCGATTCCAAACGCCAACAAAGTGCACACGTGCCGCATACAATTATTTTACCCCGGAGCTTTCGAAAAGGTTGCAAATTTCATTACGGCAAGATCGCTGAGACATGGCCTGTGACAAGAATTTGACAAATACTACGGGGCCTATGGTAGTCTGGTAAGGTTTGGCGAGTTGAATTCTCGCTCCTGGCTACCGCCTTCAGAATTGGAGGTCCGGCTGGGGGCCCGCCCCGCTCTCGTTTAGGACATAAGCGCCGAAGACGACATGGGCGTGTCCAGAGTGCCCTCGCGGTTTTCAAGCAGTCCTGCCTCAGGCTTCAAG
>JACPVQ010000152.1 GCA_016191645.1 Candidatus Solibacter usitatus | reverse complement strand
GTCATCTTCGCCATCCTTCTTCTCATGCTGGCGATGGCCGGCGCGCTGCTGCGCTTTACGGATCGAGCGCGGAAACTGGCGGAGTTGCAAATGCAGTTTGTGGCTGGTGTGTCGCATGAGCTGCGAACGCCGCTCAGCGTGATCCGCACGGCGGCGCATAATCTCCGCAGCGGCGTTGTCACCGGCGGAAAACAGATCGAACGGTATGGCGTGTTGATTGTGGAAGAGGCCGAGCGATTGACAAACATTGTCGAGCAGGTGCTGCGCTTTGCGAGCACGAAAGCCGGCAGTCCCCTGGGCGGCCGCGAACAAACGTCGGTGGTTTCCCTGATCGATAGCGCAATCCAGGCTACTGCCGCCTCCGTTGCCGAATCCGGTTGCCACGTGGAAAAACACGTCGGCGAAAATCTCCCACCCATTTTGGCGGACCCCGTGGCGTTGAAACACGCATTGCAGAATCTGTTGTCGAATGCCGCAAAGTATGGCGCCGAAGGTGGTTGGATTGGCGTAACCGCCGCATCTTCCGCAGACGAATCGGGCGTGGAGATTCGCGTTGTGGATCGCGGCGCTGGAATTCCGGCCGATGAACTGGGTCAGATTTTCGATCCTTTTTATCGCGGCAAGCGCGCCATTGAAGATCAGATACACGGAACCGGACTTGGCCTGAACCTCGTCAAACGCATTGTCGAAGCCCACCAAGGTACGGTCACCGTAACCAGTAGTCCGGCCCAGGGTACGGAATTTCTTGTGCGCATACCGGCGCTGCCTGTGGAACAAAGAGATGAGTTCGCGGATTCTATTAGTCGAGGATGAGCCAGGCCTGTTGCTGACGCTGACGGACCTTCTGGAATCGGAAGGCTACAGTGTCGAGACGGCAACCACGGGTCCGTCCGGACTCGCCAAGGCGATAAACGGCGCGTTCGATCTGATTCTGCTCGATGTGATGCTGCCGGGGAAAAGCGGCTACGATGTCTGCCGCGAATTACGCCAGCAGGGAAAAGATGTTGCCATCCTCATGCTGACGGCGAAAACACAGGTGCTGGACAAGGTGGTTGGTTTGAAGCTGGGCGCCGACGATTATCTTGCCAAGCCGTTCGACCCCGCTGAATTGCTGGCGCGCATCGAAGCGCTGCTGCGCCGTGTGACAAAAGATGGCCTCGCTCCCGTTGCGCGGTTCCGCTTTGGTACGGTGATGGCCGATTTTGAAAAAGGCGAAGTCTTGAAAGACGGAGCGCCAATCAATTTAGCCGGCAAGGAACTCCAACTGCTGCGCTACCTGATCGATCATCGCGGCAAGGTGCTGTCGCGCGATGAAATCCTCAAGGACGTGTGGGAATACCAGCCCGACATCTTCTCCCGCACCGTGGATGTCCACGTGGCGTGGCTGCGGCAGAAAATTGAAGACAATCCACAACAACCGAAGCATATTCTTACCGTCCGCGGCTCCGGATATCGCTTTTCTCAATAGTTGGGCAAACTAAACTCGCGGCAGAAGGACGGGCTTCTGGGGGTGTGCGACGTAGAAAGTGGAGTGGGGCATGCCCCGATTGGCGTACCGCCTACGCAAGGATTCTCTCGGTGCCACAATGTAGTACATGAGGAAACTGTGCGAGGCTGAGGAAGGCTCTGTTATCGTGAATGAACGCCGCGGCGGACCTGTTGCTCCGGCGCGCATGCCGGCAAACAAGAAATCCCGTATTTTCGATTCCATGCGAGAAATCTGGACTCGAATGCCGCAGGCCGGCGACAGCGCGAAGAGCATTGAAGAGGATCGTGAGCGTTAAACCGCCGTGTATCTCGATACCTCCTATGTTGCAAACGTTTTTTCAATGCAAGCTTGTCCGAAGAGGCGATGCCACATGCTTGCGGCTTGTTCCCATTTCGGTCTTATCGGCCGGTCCGTCTAACTCCGCGCGTGGCCGCGCGCCAACCGAACCTCAAGTTGGTTATGATAAGTCTGATAAAGCGTTCCAGTCGGGGGTTAGATTATGTTTTGTCGCTTCACGGCGATCGCATTCGCCATTTCTGTTTCACTGGTTGCCCAGGATTACCGTGGGCAAATTGCTGGCCGCATTCTTGATCCTTCCGGCGCCGGTATTCCCGGCGCAACGGTTATCATCACCAGTGTCGCAACCAACGCGCCGGCGCGTACAAAATCGGATGAAGCCGGCCGCTACACGGCACTCTATTTGAGTCCCGGCAATTACAAATTAACCGTGGAGGCGGCGGGGTTCAAGAAACTGCTGCGCCAGGGAATTGAGGTTCGCGTGGCCGATCAGCTCACGCTGGATCTGCCCTTGGAAGTGGGCAACGCCACGGAGACCGTCAATGTAACCGCGGAGGCCGAACTGTTGGAAACGTCCTCTGCTTCCACGGGCCAGGTGATCGACCAGAAGCGCATTCAGGATCTTCCGTTGTCCGACGGCAATCCGTTCGTGCTGCACCGTCTTGCGCCCGGTGTCATCTACACCGGCGATCTGAAATTCTCCCGTCCTTTCGACAATGCGGGTACAGCCGCCATTACCGTGGACGGCGCGCCCGGCGGCAATGAATTCACTCTCGATGGATCTCCTAACATGGCCAGCGGAAGGCGCGTCGCTTACGTGCCGCCTCGCGACACGGTAGAGGAGTTCAAGGTGGAGACCGCCAGCTTCGATGCGCAGGACGGTCACACTGCCGGCGGCACCGTGAACGTGGCGTTGAAGAGCGGGTCGAATGCGCCTCATGGGACACTGTATGAGTTCCTGCGCAATGACAAGCTCTCCGGCAACGATTTCTTTCTGAACCGGTCGGGACGACCGCGCGACACGCTGCGCTACAACTTGTATGGCGGTACCGTTGGCGGCCCGGTCATGATCCCCAAGATCTACAACGGCAAGAACAAGACCTTCTTCTTTTTTGGATTTGAGGGCATCAAAGACCGCTTCCCGGAACCTACCTTGAATACGGTTCCAACGCCTGCGCAGAGGAATGGCGACCTTTCCGCTCTGCTCGCACTCGGAGCATCGTTCCAGATCTACGACCCGCTGACGGCGACCACCGCCGCGGGAGGCCGCGTGCAACGCGCCCCGCTTTCCGGCAACGTGATTCCTCAAAGCCGCATCAATGCGATCTCCAAAAACTATCTGAATTTCTACCCGCTGCCCAATCAAGCCGGCGACGTGCAGGGACGCAACAACTTTCTTTCCGGCAATGTCCGCGGCGACGACTTCCATTCCGAAACCTATCGCTTCGACCACAATCTGACGTCCAGCCAGAAGATCTTCGCGCGCATCACGCACAATAGCCGCCGCGAATCTCGCGGAAACTGGTCCGGCGTGACCAACAACGTCCGGGCCACCGGCAATTTTTTGTTCCGCATCAACGACGGGGCGACGCTGGACCATGTGTGGACGATTTCACCCTCCACGATCCTCAATTGGCGCGTTGGATTCTCGCGATTCGACGAACCGAACATCCGTCCGCATGAAGGCGCGTTCGATCCCGCGATGTTGGGATTCGCGCAGCGCACAGTCGCGCTGTTTGGCGGCTTTCAGTATGTGCCACGATTCAACATTGGCGGATATACCGCCATCGGAGATGGAATTGGCGGGGGGTCCACGCACAACATCTATTCATTGCAGCCCACGTTGACGCGAATCGCCGGCGGAGGTAGGCATCAATTGCGGATCGGATACGACGGGCGTTCCTATCGTGAAAACGCCTACGGGCCCGGCAACGCCGCTGGATCCTACGACTTCGGTACCAACTATACCAGGGGTCCATTAGACAACACGCCGTCGGCTCCTATCGGACAGGAATTTGCCTCCTTCCTGCTGGGCCAGGTGACCGGAGGCTCAATCGACCGCAACGCTTCGCGGGCGAATCAGGTGATGTACCACTCGGTGTTCGTTCACGACGATTACAAACTGACCAACCGCATCACTCTCAATCTCGGACTGCGTTACGAATACGAAGGCGGCATGACGGAGCGATACAACCGCAACACTCGCGGCTTCGATTTAACAACGGCAAGTCCCATAGAAGCGGCTGCCAAGGCGGCCTATGCGGCAAACCCGATTCCTCAGCTTGCAGCCAGCGCATTTCAGGTGAAAGGCGGCTATCTGTTCGCCAGCCCATCGGCGCGCGGCGTTTGGACGGGAGACAAGAACAACTTCCAGCCGCGTATCGGAATCGCCTATAAGATCGCAAAGGGTACAGTACTTCGCGGCGGGTGGGGCGTCTACATGATCCCATTGATCATCTCCGGCGTGAATCAAGCCGGCTTCAGTCAAGCCACGAATATCGTTCCCACCGCGGACGCCGGTCTTACGTTCCAGGCCAACCTGTCCAATCCTTTCCCCAACGGCGTCCTGGATCCTCCGGGCGCATCGCGCGGACTGCTAACGTTCATTGGCCGCGGTCTGAGCAATGTTCCGGTGGAGGCGCGCAACGGCATGTCGCAGCGCTTTGAGTTGGGAGTCCAGCATGAAATGCGCGGCCGCATTCTTGTCCAGGCGGGTTTTGTTACCAACCGCGGATATAATTTGACGACGAGCACGAATCGTCCCAACGCCGTCCCGAAGCAATATCTGTCGACCAGTGCGGAACGCGATCAGACCACCATCGACTTTCTCTCCGCCAACGTCACCAATCCTTTCCGCGATCTGATCCCAGGGGAAGGTCTGAACGGCACCGTAACTTCGCGCGGGCAATTGTTGCGCGCATTTCCGCATCTTACCGGGCTGGGCCAGGCCCAGTACGACGGATCGACCAGCTACTACTCCTTCCAAAGCAAAGTGGAGAAAAGATTCTCCCGTGGCTACACGCTGCTTACCTCTTACACTCTGTCGCGCCTGCGGGAAAAGGTGAGCTATCTCAATGACGTCGATACCGATTACGAGGAGCGTCTCGCCGTAGCGGACCGCCGCCAGCGAATCGTATTCAGCGGCATTTGGGATCTGCCCTTCGGCCGCGGCCGCGCGATTGGAGCGAACTGGAGCCGCCTAACCAACGCTCTCATCGGCGGCTGGCAGACGTCGGGAATCGCGCAGTTCCAAACCGGCGGCCCGCTGAACTTCGACAGCAACTATCTGTTCCGGGGCGACCGTAATTCGGTTGCGCTGGGTGCGCAGGACAACATCGACCGCTGGTTCAACACGAGCGGCTTTGAAACGGCGACGGCGCGGCAGTTGGGCAGCAATTTCCGCACGGCGGCGCGGCAGTTCCCCGGCGTCTCAGGCCAGGGACTGAATCTGTGGGATCTGTCCGTGATCAAGGCGTTCCAGATTACGGAGACCATGAAGGTTCAATTCCGTACGGAGTTTCTAAACGCCTTCAACCATCCGCAGTTCAACGATCCGGATCGCACGCCGACGAATTCCAACTTCGGGCGTTCCACCGGTCAGGGAAATCTGCCGCGGAACATTCAGTTTGCACTTAAGCTGCTGTTCTAACGTCCGCGCGTCTGAGTAGAAGCAGACCAATGACCCCGGCCATGGCCGATCCCACCAGGATGCCCGCCTTGGCCGCGGTGAGCATGGGACCGCCGCCAAAGGCGAGCCCGGCGATAAACAGCGACATGGTGAATCCAATGCCGCCCAGCCAGCCCGCGCCGTGTATGTGATGCCACGTGACGCCGGCGGGCAGCACGGCCATGCGCAAGCTTACCGCCAGCCACGACGCCAACAGGATTCCTATTGGTTTGCCGAAGAGCAGCCCGCAAAGAACGCCTAAGGACACAGGCTGACTCTCGCGAAATGCTCCTGCGAATGCCACGCCCGCGTTGGCCAATGCGAACAGCGGCATGATGCCGAAGCTCACCCACGGATGAAGCGCGCGTTCCATGCGAGGCAGAAGCGCGAGCGGAATGGTCATTGCCAGCACAACGCCGGCGATGGTTGCATGCACACCCGATTGCAGCACGGCGAACCACAGAATCAGTCCCAGCGCGGCGAAGACCGGAATATGCCGGACGGACATCGCGCATGCGGCGATCAGCATCGCCAGTACGCTCGTGGCAATCAGCAGCGCCGTAACGTCCAGGCTGCGCGTATAGAAGATCGCGATCACGACGACCGCCGCGATATCGTCGGCAATGGCCAGCGCGGTGAGAAAAATCTTCAGCCCTAACGGCACGCGGCTGCCCAGCAAGGCCATCGCGCCGATCACGAATGCGATGTCCGTCGCCATGGGAATGCCCCAACCCGGCGCGCCCGGTCCGCTTCCGTTGAACGCCGCGTAGAGGAGTGCGGGAACAATTACTCCGCCCAGAGCGGCAAGCACGGGCAACGCCGCCTGCTTCGGCGAAGCCAGCTCTCCCATCAGCAGTTCGCGCTTGATCTCCAGCCCCACCAACAGAAAAAACAGCGACATGAACACATCGTTAATCCAGAAGTGGGCACGGTGGCTGAACAACGTATCGTAACCGCGGCTCCACGGCGAATTCGACCAGAGGAGCGCGGCCACCGCGCAGCCGAACAACAACCGGCCTCCCGCCGACTCATTGGCGGCGAATTCCTGAAATGTGAGAATGAGGCGTCGCAGCGGCATGCGATTAATCGATGCCTAAACGGCGGCGGGCATAGCCGGAAACCTCGGGGCGCACGCTATTCAGCGGCGCGCGCCAATCGGAGCGATCGTACCTGCGCTCGAATGCCGTCACTGCCGAATCGTAACTGGCCAGCAACTTCGCTTTTAATTCCGGCTCCGCGAAGCTGTACGCCAAGCTGTTCCGCCCAATGGTAACTACCTCTTTCCACGTCAGTTTGAAGTGACGAATGGCGAGAAAGTATTCGTCGGTGAATTGCGAATCCCACACGCCCGAATCGTCCGTGTTCAGACAAACGGGAATGCCGAACCGCAAATATTCCGGGAAAGGGTGCTTCGACAGATCGGGCGTGTACTCCAGAAGTTGGTTGCTGACGAGGTTCGATTCCACTAGATGGCGGCCGTTGCGCATAAGAAGCATGGTGTCCGGGTCTGTGATCAGATTCAATCCGTGTCCAATGCGTTCCGCGCCCAACAACAGAGTGTGTCGAACCTCGGAGCCGGGAGAATCCTTTTCGCCGCCGTGAATGGAAAGATGGATGCCCGAATGGGTCCGGCGCATTTGCCGGAACGTATCGAGGAAGCGCAAGGCGTGGCCCTTGTCGTTGTCCTCGCGGCCCGCCATATTCACGCCGACAAAAAGATCGCGGTTGGCGGCGACAAACTCGTAAGCCTTCTTGAGGTTCTCTTCGGCCTGCGGATGAAACCGGATAATGACGTTTTGCAGGCGCATGGCCACGCCGGATTCGACGGCTTCTTTGCTCGCGAGCGCGGAACGGATGGCGTCCACCTGCGCCGCTGCCGAGGAGGTTTGAGATTCGACGTAGCGTATGTTCTCGCGCCCGTAGCGCCGCAGCATGCGGATCATTTGGTCCTTCAGCAAGTCAGGGTTGCGGAACAGCGCTACCGACCGCAGCACGATTGCTTCAAAGAACTCGTTACGCCCCTCGCCCGGAAGATCGAGAATGAGCGACGAATGCCATGCATCACGCTCGGCCGCGGTGAGTTTCGACAACGGCTGAAACTCACTTTGCCCGCAATCGGCCAGCTGCTGATACGTCTTGCGATCGATATTCAAGAACCGCAGCGCCGGGAACGAATCGCCCTGGCAGCCTTTGATTTGCATGCGCGTGTAGAACTCGTTGCCTTTGTGAATGGCGGAGTCCGTCGCGCTTGCCCAAAGGTCTGAGGCCCAGGAGGAAAGCCCCAGGTGGTGGTGAATATCCCCGCCTTTCGGCAGATCATACAGCAGGGAATAAAGCTCGCGCGCTGTGGCCTCGCGCTTGATCGTTTCAAAGCGCGCGTCGAAGCCGCCCGCAAAGGCAGCCGCGGCCGTCAGGATGTATGCAATCCACAAAGCCATCTTTAGAGAGTGCCACACCCGGCACTCAATCGTTAAGACGCCCTTCCGCGTGGAGACGTTCGTAGAGTTCGATGGTTCTTCGCATTCCGTCTTCCAGCGGTGTTTTTGGAATGCCTGGAATTGCGGCGCGCAGAGCCGCGTCGTCCATGCGGTAGGCCACCGGCACGCGCGGGCCTCCGGTTGTGATCAAGTTCGCGGCGGACGGCCGGATGTGTGCCAATGTGCGTGCCAATTCCTCCATCTCAATCACGTCGCCCGCCAGGTTAAACACATGCGCGCCCGCCACATCGGACAAGGCGCAACGGATGAACGTCTCGGCGACGTCCTCCACGTACTGCAGATCCATGAACCCGCTGAGCGGAATCTGATACGGCTTCCCTTGCACGATGTGCTTCATGGCGGTGGTAGGCGCGGCGGTCAATCCAACGTCGCGTCCCACGCCATACACCGTCCAGGGACGCAAACCGGCGCTCGAAATCTGGTTTGCCAAATAGAACGCCCGCGCATTGCCTTCATTCGCGTTCTTAAACACGCCGTAATGAGTGGAGGGCTTCGTCGGGTCGGCTTCGGAAAGCGCACGCGCCTCATAAGCATCTTCGGGACCCCACACGGCGGAGCTGCTGGCGTAGACCACTCGCACGTCGCGGCCTGAGTCGCGCGCGCCTTCAAACACGTTCAAGGTCCCGATGATGTTGATGAGCCCGCCGCGCACCGGATTCGCCTGGCAAAATGGCATCAACACGGCCGCGAGATGAATGATGTGAGTGACACCCTCATCCTTGATGATGCTCTTCACGGCGGCCGTGTCCTCGATGACGCCCGTGCGAATGGACAGATTCTTTCGTTCCGTCTCCTCCGTGATCAAGGAAAGCCGCGCGGGGTTCGGATCGAGATCGTAAATCAACACGTCCAACCCGCGCCGCAGAAGACCGCGCACCACCCAGGCGCCGATGCATCCCTGCGCGCCGGTAACAAGAATTTTCATATTCACTCCAAACTGGATTTATGTAAGAATCAGGAATCTTACCACGTGTCGAGGAAGCTTCAGTTCCAGTGTCCAACCTGCGGTTCGGCCGATGTGTTCTACAGTTGCGAGCCGAAGTGCTGCTTCAATCATGTCTGCGCCGAATGCAAGACGACCTTCGAACCCGTCACGCTTTTGGCGAGTAAAGATCGCCGCCGTATCGACGCGCCGGATCCGCCGCCGGAATGCACCGAGCCCACCGTGGCGTGTTGCGTCTGCGAATCGGTGCGCGTCTTCTTAGACGATGACGATGCGCTGGTCTGCATGGACTGCGGCGCGGTATTGAAGATGGAACTTACGGATGTTACCGCCTAGAGGAGTAAACTGCATTCTTATGTCTTTCGATCCGCTGGCAGTGGCAGAACCTGAAACAAAAGAACTCTACGCGCATTTGCTCAAGGCGTTGTCGAAGTCCGTCAAGTTCAAAGAAGAGAAAAAGAAAACCTGCATTCATCTGGTGCGCACGTCGGCCTTTGCCGGCGTCCATGCGCGCAAGAAGCATCTGGTCATTACGATTAAGGCGCCAGGCCCTATCGCGAGCGAGCGCGTGTTCAAGTCCGAGCAGGTGTCAAAAAGCCGATGGCATCACGAATTGAAGCTGGCGTCGCGCGCGGAGATCGATGTGGAGCTGCTGTGCTGGTTACAGCAGGGATACGAAATCTCGTAGCAGCAAGAAACGGATGGCGGCCAGCGCCGGTGTCGAGGCATCATAAGTCATGACCTTCGATCAGTGTTGGGACGCCGTCGAGCAACGCAGCGGTTCGTGCGATGGGCGATTCTTCTACGGAGTGCTCACCACCGGCATCTACTGCCGCCCCTCCTGCCCTTCGCGATTGCCTCTGCGTAAGAACGTTCGATTCTACACAACTGCGCGAGAGGCGGAAGCAGACGGACTCCGAGCTTGTCTGCGCTGCCAGGCGGCCCGTCACTGCGCGGCTTCCACGTATTGATCGGGCGCTTTCCAGCCGGCGGGCGCTGTGCCGCTGGCGCGCAACCCGTTTGCCGGGTGAACCTTCCGCCACTGCTCGAGACTTGCCCCTAGTTCCTTCACAAGATCCTGGCGCTTCGCGGATAGATCGTGCTGCTCATTGGGATCGTCCTCAATTTGGAAAAGCGCGCTGGAGACGATCTCCCCGGTCTTGGAAATCTGACGCACCAACTTCCACGGGCCGCGCCGCAGCGCGTAGGCGAACACCTGATTCTCGACGCCCCAGAAAAGATCCTCGCGCACTTCCACCTTCCCGGTGCTCAGCGATGGCCAGAGATTGCGACCGTCGAAGGGAAGTTTGTTTCGCGTCGTGACTCCAGCCGCCGCGGCCAAGGTCGGAAAGACGTCCGACATGGTCATCACCTGACGTGTTTCCGAGCCCGCCTTCAATTTGCCCGGCCAACGGAGAAGAGCAGGGACGCGGATTCCTCCCTCCCAACACGATGACTTCGCGCCGCGCAGCGGTTCATTGCGCGCGCCGACATTAGTGGGTCCGCCGTTGTCGCTGAAGAACAGCACGATCGTGTTGTTCGCGATGCCCTCACTGTCGAGCGCCGCTAGAACTTTGCCGATGGAATCGTCAAGCGCATCCACCATCGCGGCGAATGTCCGGCGTGTCTTGTCGGCGATGGAGGCGTACTTATCCAACCGCTCGGGTGGCGCTTGCAGCGGCGTGTGCGGCGCGTTGAATGGCATGTAAAGAAAAAACGGACGCGCGCGGTCACGGCTGCGAATGAACCGAATCGCTTCCGCCGCAAGAAGACCGGTGGTATATCCATCTTCACGAACGCTCTTCCCGTTGCGATGCCAATCGAGGCCGCCGTCGCGCATATGCGTGTTGTAGTCGATTGCGCCGTTGACGTGGCCGTAGGCATGATCGAAGCCGCGGGCATTGGGCAGAAATTCTTTGCGCGCATGTCCCAGGTGCCACTTGCCGGTGATGGCTGTTTGATAACCGGCGGCGCGAAACGATTGCGGCATCAGGTGCTCTTCCAACGGAACGCCGATCTTCATCCACGGACGGATCACGTTGTAGCCGACGCCAACG
This sequence comes from Candidatus Solibacter usitatus, assembly GCA_016191645.1. Classification (GTDB taxonomy): domain Bacteria; phylum Acidobacteriota; class Terriglobia; order Bryobacterales; family Bryobacteraceae; genus CADEFT01. The sequence continues at coordinate 6,540 of JACPVQ010000152.1, read as the reverse complement.
CGGATGGGGTTGCGGCCCGTCATGAGGCCCGTGCGCGTGGGTGAGCACAACGGGAACGAATAGAATTGTTTGATCTCCACACTCTGCGACCGCAAGCGGTCCAGGTTGGGCGTGCGAATCTCGCTATCGTGGAATCCGGTATCGCGCCAGCCAAGATCGTCGGCCAGCAGGATCACGACGTTGGGCCGCGCGGCAGCGGGCTGCATCAAGACTGCCGGGGTAGCAAGAAACTCTCTGCGATTCATGTGTAGAAACTCCTCGTCCATTTGTACTACTTCACTTGGAGGGAGCGTGCTACGGCATTTAGGAAAGCCGGCGGATCACCGTGCGGACAACGCCTTGAATCACCAGGTCCGAACGCGGATGCAATTCCGGATAGTCGCTGTTCTCGGCCTTGAGAAACCATTTCCCGCGCACGCGGACCAGGCGTTTGAGCGTGCTCTCGCCATCAATGAGCGCGGCGACAATCTGGTTTTCGCGAGGCTCAGGCGTTGGCTCCACTACGACCGTGTCGCCGCTGAAGATGCCCACGTCTTTCATGGAATCGCCGCGCACGCGCAGCGCGAAGCATCCATCCTTGGGCCGGAATCCCAGCGTCGCTTCATCCAGGCTGAGAAATGCGTCGCCGCGCGTGGCCTGCTGCGCTTCCGGATAACCGGCGGCGATCTGACCGTACATGGGAAGATCGGCGATGGGACCGCGCTCGGCGGAGTTCGGACCCGACGGGTCCATCTGGCGGGAACCACGCTGCCCGCGACGCAGGTAACCCTTTGCCTCCAACGCATGCAGATGGCCGGCAACGCCATTCGGACTGCGGATGCCGAACTCACGCTGGATCTCGGGAATGGACGGCGAACAACCGTTATCGCGGCGGTATTGGAGAATGAAATCGTAGATCGCCTGCTGTCGTCCTGTGAGCATGGTACTATAAATATTTACACCCATTGCCGTGAGTTTGTCAACGCTTCCTTTATTCGAAGATCCGCCGCCGGAACTGGCGGCGCGGCTGGGTCCGCGTCTGCGCAAGCTGGCCGATGATGGAATCTACATCGGCACCAGTTCCTGGAAATACGAAGGCTGGGTGGGACAGATCTATACGCGCGAAAAATACATTACGCGCGGACGCTTCTCGCGGAAACGGTTCGAAACGGAATGCATTGAAGAGTACGCCGCCACGTTTCCCATTGTGTGCGGTGATTTTTCCTTCTACCAATTTCCTTCCGAGGCGTACTGGCAAAGGCTGTTCACAATGGCGGGCCCTCCGCTGCTGCACGCGTTCAAGGTTCCGGAAGACATTACGGTGAAACGCTTTCCCAGGCACGATCGCTATGGCGCGAAGGCGGGATTGGAAAACGACGCGTTTCTGAACGCGGAGTTGTTTGCGGAGGCCTTCGTGCGGCCATTGGAACCGTATCGATCGAGAGTGGCCGCGTTGATCTTCGAATTCGGAGGATTCGCCCGCGAAGCATTCGACGATGGCAAGCCGTTCGTGGACCGGCTTAACGATTTTCTCGGCGCGTTGCCGCGGGGGTTCCGTTATTCCGTGGAAATTCGCAACGCGGAGCTTCTAGCGCCGGAATATTTTTCATGCCTTCGCTCACACGGCGCGGCGCACGTGTTCAACGCATGGACGCGGATGCCGGAGTTGGGCGCGCAGATGGCGATGGAAGACGCATACACCGCGGATTTTACGGTGACGCGCGCGTTGCTCCGCAAAGGCCGCAACTACGAGGAGGCGGTGGCAAAGTTTTCACCCTACCTGCATGCGCAGGATCCGAATCCGGGCGCGCGCCAAGCCCTGCGCGGTTTGATAGAACGATCCAAAAGGCAGCGCCAGATGGCGTTTCTGTTTGTGAACAACCGGCTGGAGGGGAACGCTCCGGAGTCGATTGCCGCCATCGTCGAAGATTAATTGCCGAGCGTGAAGTGAACGTCGATAGGCGCGATCACCTCAACAGGCTGTCCGTTCAACAGCGTCGGCTGATAAACCCATTGCTTCACGGCATCTACCGCGGCGGGAATCAACAGAGGATGCCCCTCCCGCACCTGCAATTGCATGATGCGGCCTTCGCGGCTGATGATTCCTACCAGACGCACCGTGCCCTGGACACGCGCCGATTTTGCCAGAACGGGATACAAGGGAACTACGCGGCGGACTAGTTTTGCCGCCTGTACGTTGCCGCCGATTTGGATGCGTGTCCTCGCCTGATCCGGCTGCTTGTTTTCCACGATCTTCGCTGTGGGAACCGGGGGCGGCGGCTTGGGAAGAGATTGGAGCAATGAATTGGCAAGTCCGGTGGAAGCGTCGCCGCCAATGCCGCCGGGAACACCAACTTCGCCGTTCAATGCGGGGCCTGAAGGCAACGCGTCTTCGACGATCCCAACTACCTTGGGCGGAATGCGAACCGGCGCGTAGAGGCGCGCTTTGTCGAACAGCCGCGGGGAAGCGGACGTGCGCAGGAGGGGCCGCTCCGGCGGCGCTAAGGAAATAAAGCGCGGCGGCGGCGTGATGTTCCTCCACCGCAGCGCGGCCGGCCCATCGATCAACAGCATCGGCGCAAGGAGCGCGCCCGCAACCAGAGTGGCTTGCGTTCCCATGGAAACCGCGAACGTCGCGCCGCGCGCGGATTGGCGCGGCGTCGCCAGCAATGCCTGTTCAAACATATCCACCTCTCATCGGAATGGACTCCGCGGCAGGCGCGTTTGTTCCCGCGGGGTTACAATACCCTCATGCCATTCGTCAAAGAAAATCCCAGCCGCAGAGAAGTGCTGCGCGCCGCTGCCGCCCTGCCTCTGTTCCACATTGTTGGGAAGGCCGCAAAGCCCACCGACATCACCATCGAACAGATTGATTTCAGCTATGAGGATTTCACCTATCGCACGCCAATAAAATTTGGCGGCAATGTCGTCGATAAAGTCACGTTGATCAATGTCAACTGCACGGTGAAGAACAAAGCGGGTAAGACGGCGAAGGGATTCGGCTCCATGCCGTTGGGGAATGTGTGGAGTTTTCCCTCCAAGACGCTCTCCTACGACGTGACGCTGAATGCGATGAAGCAGCTTGCGGCCCGTATCCATCAAACGATGCGCGGCTACAAGGAGTCCGCACATCCGGTGGATCATGGCGTGGCCTTGGAACCGTCGTTCTTGAAATCGGCGGAAGAAGTTTCGCGTCAGCTGAAGTTGGATAAGCCGATTCCAAAGCTCTGCACGCTGGTAACCGCCAGCCCGTTCGACGCCGCCGTGCACGATGCGTTTGGGAAGTTGTACGGATTGAGCTGCTATCGAACCTATGGGCCGGACTTCATGAGCAAGGACCTGTCGCATTACCTGGGCCCTCGATTCAAAGGGGAATTCCTGGAACAGTATGTGCTGAAAACGCCCAAGCCGCGCATGCCCGTGTACCACCTGGTGGGAGCGGTGGATCCCATTGTGGCCTCCGATGTGAAGCAGAAAGTCGGCGACGGGCTGCCGGAGACGCTGCCGGAATGGATTCGTTACAACGGCCTCATCAACTTGAAGATCAAGTTGAATGGCGACGATTTGAAGTGGGATGTGGACCGTGTGGTGAGCGTCGACAAAGCGACGGCGGAGACGCAAAAACAACGCGGCGTCGCGAAGTGGGTTTACTCGCTGGATTTCAACGAGAAATGCCCCAACGTGGAGTACCTGCTGGGATTCCTGCGGCAGTTGAAACAACGCGCGCCCGGAGCTTTCGACAAGGTTCAATACATTGAGCAGCCGACGGCGCGCGATCTCAAGGCGAATCGCCAGAACGTGATGTTTGAGGCGGCCAAACTGCGGCCCGTGGTGATTGACGAGTCGCTGACGGATATGGAATCGCTCTATCTATCCAAGGAGATGGGTTATTCCGGAGTGGCATTGAAAGGATGCAAGGGCCAGTCGCAAGTGATGTTAATGGCGGCGGCGGCGCAAAAGGACAAGATGTTTTTGTGCGTGCAGGACCTCACCTGCCCCGGCGCGTCGCTGATTCATTCCGCGGGCTTGTCCGCGCATGTTCCCGGAGTCGCGGGCATTGAAGCAAATTCCCGGCAGTACGTGCCGGCCGCGAACAAAGCGTGGGAAAAGAAGTTCCCGGGGATCTTCATTGTGAAGGATGGAACCATGGAAACTTCGCTGCTGAACAAGCCGGGGTTGAGCGCGGTTTGATCAGGGGTGTTGGACAATGCGCCCATCGCGCATGTGGACAATGCGGTGGGCATAAGCGGCGGCCTCGGGATTGTGCGTGATCATGAGGATGGTCTGCCCCAGACGTTCGTTCAGATCGCGCATCAGCTTGAGGACGATCTCCGAGTTTTCGGAATCGAGATTCCCGGTAGGTTCGTCGGCCAGAAGAATCGCCGGGTGATTCACAATGGCGCGGGCAATGGCGATGCGCTGCTGCTCGCCGCCGGAAAGCGATTGCGGCTTGTGGCCCAGCCTGTGGCTTACCCCAAGCAGGTCCAGAGTCTGCTTGAACCATCCTTCGGTATGCCGCGGCTTACCGGCAATAAACTGCGCCATGCCGATGTTGTCCAGCGCGCTCAGCGTCGGCAGCAGATTGTAGCGTTGGAAGACGAAGCCCACCAGTTCGCGCCTGATCTGCGTGCGCTCCTGATCGGACATGGCGGCCAGATCATGGCCATCGATGAGAACGCTGCCCGCGGAGGCGGAGGCCAAACCTCCCAGTATGTAGAAGAGCGTCGATTTCCCCGAACCGGATGGGCCGACGATGGCGATGAACTCGCCTTTTTGCACGGAAAGATCGACGCCGCGGAGGGCCTGCACATCCACCTCGCCCATGCGGTACGTTTTCCTGAGGCCGCGAACCTCAATCAGCGGCGCGCCGGTCTCACTCATAGGACAACGCCTCAATGGCGTCCTGACGCGCGGCCTTCCATCCGGGATAGAGCGCGCCAAACAGGGAGCCGGTCAGCGAGACGAGAGTGGCGATGGGCCACCATTCCGGAACAATCGTTTGGGTCAGCGAACCGGGAACGTAATGCATGATGGCCCAACGTGTCCCGTAGGTGAAAACGATTCCCGCGGCGGAGCCTGCCAGCGCCAGGACCACGGTCTCCCGCACCAGCACCGAGAGCACGAACCCGGGCGTCGCGCCAAGGGCTTTGAGGATGCCGATCTCGCGCGTGCGTTCCAGCACGGCGGTGTACATGGAAAGGAAAACCACCAGAAATCCGACAACCACGGAAATGGCAATCACTACGTAAATGAAGGCTTTCAGGCCGGGAACGTTGTTCACCGAGATCAGCGAAAGAAATTCTTCCAGCGAATAAATCTGGTAATCGGGCAGGGCGTTCTTCACTGCGGCCAGCGCCGCCTGCAGGTTGTTCGGCTGATCGAGCTTTACGTAAATCATCGTCAGCTTGCCGGTGTTCGCCGAAAGATCCTGAACCGTTTTGATGGGCAGGAACATGCGCGCCAGTTTGCCCGGTTCCACAACCCCGCACACACGCCACGAGCGATTCATGAATTGCGTCTGCGAGCCGACGCGCAGACGGTTTTGCTGCGCCCAATATTCGTCAATGACCACGTCGTCGGAGTTTTGAAAAGGGCCGCCCGCGACGAATTTGAACCCTCCGCTCATTTGCGAAAAGGATTCCATATCGATTCCGTAGACGCTGTTGACGCCGCCAATCGGCTGCACCGTAATGCCGGTGGCAATAGCGACGTGCGGCAGCTTGCGCACGAAATCGAGCACCTTTTCGGGAATCGGGGCCGTGCTCAGGCCGATGATGGAAGTCCCCGGCGGGCGCACCAGAATGTCCGCGCCAACGCCGCGCGACCGCTGGCTCATCTCTTCCAGCGTTCCGTAGCTGAGGCCGACCAGGGTCAGAATCATGGTGACCTGAACCCCGACGGCAAGCGCGCTGAGCATCGTGCGCACCCAGCGGTGCTTCAAGTTTTCGATGACAAGCGTATTGATCAAAAGGAGCGCACCCGGAAGGACAAACTCATATTGTACGGCAGGAGCGTATTCTCACGCCCGCATCCGAGGGCCAAACTCAAACCCGGTACAGGTCGGCACGCCAGTTCTTGATGGACTTTTTGATCTCGTCCTGCGTCGTTCCCTTCTCGGCCGCGTTGCGGGCCAGATCGACGAACTCCTCGTCCGGGGCGAAACGCAAACCTACAATCTGTTTCACGGTGAGCCGCGAATCCAGAAGTTTCCCGGTGAGAACATAATGCCTCAGGTTCTCCTCGGCTTTGATGGCGCGGTCCTGGGCTTTCAGGGCGAAAATGCGGCAACAGAAAAACAGCAGGACGAAGGATACTTCGGCGGCCACCAGCAGCGAGGCGCTGTACAGCCGGTCATGGTTGCCCATCGAATGGCACAAATTGACGACAGAGCCAATCAGGGACAGGAAGATGATGGGAAACAGGACCATGTGGAACGCCGGCACGAGGCGGGTGTGATTCGAGTAGTTTTGGGCTGACAAGCGGATAAACCTCCACCGCCAATTGTAGACCCGCTGGAACGGCGCGTCTACTCGACCGGGAGAAGGACCGTATTGCTCAAGC
>JACPVQ010000151.1 GCA_016191645.1 Candidatus Solibacter usitatus | reverse complement strand
TCGTGGTTGTAGTAGTGCGCCGATTCCGATTTCCAATACTGCTTCGGCCGGGCATTCTTATTGGGATCCAATTCGATGTCGAAAGGATTCTCGTTGATGTACTGCGGGCAGCCGTTGAACAGCGCCACGCGGTAGTTGCCGGCGTAGGAGCCGACGTTGCCGCCGATCCGTCCGACGTTGCCGGTCAAGGAGGCGAGCAGGAAAATGTCACGGTCTTTGTTGTCGTTGTTGAAGAACTGATTCGGTCCCATGCCGATGGCGAACAGCGTGGTGCCCGGAGCTTTCGCGAAGTGGCGGGCCAGCATTTCCACGGCTTCGGGCGGCGCCCACGTAATTTCCGACGTCGTCTTGGGATCGAAATGCGCGACGTACTCCCACACCAGGTCGTAGACGGGACGGCAGCGAACTTTCTTCCCATCGGCCAGCGTCACATACACGGAGCCTTCGAGCAGCGGATCTTTGACGTTCGAATGTTTTCCCACCATGTCGCGCGTCACCGGCTGCGGCGCGTCTGTCTTGCGATCCCACCACACGTAATCGCCCCACGATTGGCGTTGCTTCTCATTGATGATCTGATCGCCATGGGCAGCGGGCGGAGGAATTTTTCCGTTGGCCGCAATCACGACCGTGGATTTCAATGCGCCGGGCTTTTCGCCAAACACGTCCTGCGCGCGCAGATTCTGCAGCGTGTCCATTCTCACCAGCGTGGGAAGATCGGTCCACTGCTTGACGTACTCCGCGTCGTACAACTTGTTCTTCATGATGACGTGGGCGAAGCCCAGCGCCAGCGCCGGCGTGGTGCCCGGCCGAACCACGACAACATCGTCGCCCTTCGTAGCCGTCGCCGAATACTCGCAGGCGATCACCACGATGCGCGTCCCTTTGAGCCGCGCTTCGGTGAGCCAGTGCGCATCGGGCATCTTGGTCGTGATCCAGTTCATGCCCCACACGACAACGGTTTTCGCGTGATCGGTGGAATGTAGATCGAATTCGACGGTCTGCTGTCCGGTGACCATGGGATGACCCGGCGGCAGATCGGTATGCCAGGAATAGTTGTCGAAGCCTCTACCGCCAACGGCCTGATCGGGACCCACTTTGCGCACATGCGAATCGAGCAGCGCCATGGAGTTCGCGAAGCGGTACATGCCGAACACGCGCGTGATGCCCAACAGCGGCATGCCGCCGCGAAATTTCATCACCTGCGTGCCGACGCCCTTCGTCGCCTCAATGGTGGCCGGATCGTAATGCTGATCGTGCAGCCGCTGCTTGCCCTTCTCGCCGCTGTAGGTTTCGGCGATGTTCTTCAGCACGGCGGCGACAATGGTGGCCGCCTGATCGTGTGGCATGCGCACCCACGCATCGCGCCCACGCTGGAAGTATTTCTTCGGCGGCAAGCCGCTTGATTCGCGCGGGAATCCGTCTTCGTACCATTTCTTGAAGCCCGCGCGGACCATGGTTTGATGTACGCGCCGGTCACCATAAAAACGCCGCGTGAGCGCGAGCCCTTTCTGGCACACGCGCGGATCCCAGCGATGCGTGGTCTGATTCCCGTCGAGATCTTTCGCTTCGCCGTAACGCATGGTGGGGCCAATGCGCGTGATCACGCCTTGCCGCACATAAGCGTTTAACAAGCAGTTGTGCGTGTCGTTGGGCGCGCACAGGAAGGTGTACTTGGAATCATACTTCCATAGATCGCGATAGACGTGCTCCCATCCGCGGTCAGGATAGACGGCCAGCGGATTCGAGATGGGTTCAGCACCTTCCGCGTTCTCCATCGATTCGGCAAACGCGCCGAGTCCGGCCGCTTGCACCATGCGCAGGAATGTTCGCCGCGGGATTTCGTTCTTCATGGTTTCCCTTTCTGCCATGTCCTTAAAAAAGCAACAATCGATTCCACCTCGGATGGCCCGAGCGTCCGCCGCGCGGGCGAAGCGTACAGGAAGCCCGCCATCGCGGTTCCTCTTCGGCCTTCTCCGATGGTTTCCCTCAAATAAAAATCTGTCGCGGTGGAGAGCAGCACCTGGTTGTTCAGCGCCGGCCCTTCGCCGCCCTCTCCCTTCGCGCCATGACAGCCGGAACAGGCCGCGGCGAAGAGTTGCTTGCCGACGTTGGGTTCGCCCGATGATTTCTCTTTGTCTGGCCGGGCGGACGTCGCCTCGTGCTTCTCGCGCAAGTACGCCACAATCGACTGGATTTCCGCGGGACGCAACCCACCTTCCTTTTCGCCCCAGTTCGGCATGCGGCGTCCGGGACGGCCGCGCTTGATGTTCTCCGTAAGAAACTCGTCGCTCACACGGCTGAGAAAATCTTCGCTGCCAATTGCGGGAAACGCGGGCATTCCCGGAGCGCGGCGGCCCACTCCCTCCGGCCCATGGCAGCCGGAGCAGAAGGCCGCGAACAGCGTCGCGCCATCGGCGGAGAATTCACGCTCTCCCAATTTCGCCGCGCGCATTCTGTCTTTCGGCGTGTAGGCGGCCGGAAGATCGCGGCGGCGCAGCGAGAGAACATAAAAGGTCAGCTGTGCAATGCGCTCTTCGCTCATTCCCATGGCAGGCATTTGCGATCCCGCGGTAACCGACGAAGGCGCGCGGAAATGTTCCGAGATCCATCCGCCCAGCGACGGCTTGCCGGGCGCCAAATCGAGATTCACCTGCCCCGGATCTTTTTCTCCGGCGCGCGAAAGATCGGGACCTTCATCGCCGCCCGTGCCGCTCACCTTGTGACAACCCAAACAGCCGGAGGAGTGGAACACGGCCTTCGCTTCGATCAACGGCGAAGCCGCCACTCGCGTCGAAAGATAGACCCCAAGCAACTCGCGATCTTGGGCGCTGACGCCGGCAAACGGAATCTTCCACTTTGCCGCAAGATGTTTTTCGTACCAGCCGGCATCGTAACCGGCCGCGCCCACGCGCGAAAGGTCGGGACCTTCCATGCCTCCGCCGCCCGGACGTATGGTTCCGCCGCGATTCTCCACGCGGTGGCAGGCAAGGCAATCGAGGCGTTCGAAGGCGTTGCGCGCGTGCACCATCAAATCGGCGTTGGGCACGCGCAAAGTTGCATGGCACGTTCCGCATCCGGCGTAGCTCATGCGCGCGGGGATCATCGGCGAAGGCCAGAAATGCACATCGCCGTGCGCGTCCTCTTTGTTGGTCGCGCTTCCCTGCCCGCCGTGACAGACCGTGCAGCCGTAGTCGCTGGGATCGTGCACGACATTCTTGTGCGGCTTCAGCAGCGCTCCGCCGGTGACCGATTGTTCGCCCGGAGCCATGCTCACGTGGCAGGACACGCAGCGGTCGGCCACGCGCAACGACGGGTTGACCACCTGGCGCAACATGACGGGAACCGGTCCCTCCTCGTTGCGCGCGCTGCTTTGAATGCTCCGCCATTCCTTGAAGAAGTTTTCTTCTACGGCGGCAGCCACCAGCAGCGCGAATACGCCCAGGCTGGAGATCAACAGCAGATATTTATTCTTCTTCATAGGCTGTAGCTCGGTCTTTCACTTTGAAATCTTCCTGGACGGCAAAGATTTTCTTTGGTTGCGACTGTGCTCAGTGGGGCAGGTCTCCAGACATGCGGCGGGATCTCCAGATCCCGCCCCGATGGTCTATGGGCACTTCGGGCAGAGGCGGTCTGGAGACCGCCTCGCAGATCTGGAGATCTGCCCCACAGAGCAGCACAGCCGCACCCAAATGAAATCTTCGCGGCTTGTGGAGACTTCAGAGAGTAGTAGTACAGAGCAGCACAGTTGGAAGATTTCAGAGAGTCACAATTGGGCGTTGTCATGTCAGTGTTTGGGCCATTGCGATGGCGACCAGTAAAACACCCAATTGGGTCCGCGGAAGTAGGTGCCAATGATGGTCAACACCAAAAAGCCGCAGAGAAAACAGGTGAACAGGGCCAGCGCGCCGGCGCGCGCCGAATCGTGCTTCTTCACCATCCACACCGACCACGCTCCGTACAGCGTCGTGATGATGGTGGCCGGATTGACGGCAGTCACGATCAATTGCTGAATGTTCGGGAACCATTCGCGCAGCCAGCCGAAGCGGATCACAAACGATTCGACAAGCAGTGAACAAGCCAACCCATAATAGATGGATTGCTTCACCAGCGGCCAGCCACCGGGTCCGCCGAACCATACGCCCGTTGCGCGCGATTCGCGATCGAGATACGGAATCAGCCCGAGACCAATCAGCACAATAGTGGGCACGCCAATGCCGCCCATCACGGCTGAGAACGCGACCAACTCCTGCAGGCCCAGAAAATACCACGGCGCTTTGGCGGGATTCTCCGGGACGCCCGGATTCGCCAACTCTTTCAGAGGCGCGTCGGAAAGCATCGACAGCGCCAGGCAGACCAGCGTAGTCAACATAAGCACGCCAAGTTCGGCATAGAACAAATGCGGCATCGAAGGTACGGTGTTCTCCGGCGAGCCGCCAACCGCCTTCGTGCGACCTTTCACCAGCGCGGCCAGTTGATAGGTCTTCGCGGGCTCTTCCGTAAACACGGGGTTTAAGTGCACTTCCGGCGGCCCTACGCGCTGATCGGCGTCGTGCGGTTTCACCATGCCGCCGTCTTTGCGGATGCGCCAGAAATGCACGCCCATCAGAGCGGCCAGCGCCAGCGGCAAAATCATCACGTGCAGCAGATAGAAGCGGATGAGCGCTTCCGCGCCCACGACATCGCTCCCCAATAACAAAAGACGCTGCAGGCCGCCGGGATCGAAATGTTCCGTGATGCCCAGCGCGTCGGTCACCTCGCGCGGCGATTGCGCGATGTTCGCGCCAATCGTAATGGCCCAATAGGCCAGTTGATCCCATGGCAACAGGTAGCCGGTGAACGAGAGCGCGAGAGTCACCACCAGCAATCCCATTCCGATGAGCCAGTTAAATTCGCGCGGCTTGCGATACGCCGCCGTGTAGAATGTGCGCGCCATGTGCAGAATGACGCACACCACCATCACGTTCGCCGCCCAGCGATGGATGTTGCGCATGAAGCGGCCGGTGGGCACCACGAAGTGAATATCCTTGATGGAATCGTAGGCAACGTCGGGATAGGGCTTGTAGTAGAACATCAGCAGAATGCCGGTGATCAGCGTCAACAGAAACGCCGCTGTGGTCGCCATGCCCAGGCCGAGCGTTGTGGTCCAGCGCAAACTCCAGCGATGCGTGCGCGTGGCGTGCAAGTGCAGGAAGACGTTTCCAAATACGAACGTCGAACGCGTGCGGTCCGTATTCGGCGCGCCGCCGCGAAACGCCGTCTCCCACATTCGCTTCGGCGCGGCTTTGAGATCGTCACCGAACGTACGCAGCGCGCTCATACATTCACCTTCGTTCCCGCCGGAACCACCGCGCCTTCATCCACCATGAGATTTCCGCCGCTCGCCGTCACCTTCAGCCACGGCAGCGCGCGCGGCGCGGGGCCGCGTTTGACGGAGCCGTCGCCGTGAAACTGCGAACCGTGACAGGGGCATTCGAATCCTTCCGCCACAGGCTTGATGACGCAGCCGAGGTGCGTGCACACGGTGGAGATGGCGTGAACTCCTTCAGCGTCCTTGAACACCGCCACCGTGCGGCCGGGCGGTACGAATGCTTCGCCGGCATTCAGCGACGCGGGCAGCGTGACACGGAATTTTTTCGACGGCGACGAAAGCACGGCGGCCTTGGGAAGGCGCAGCATTCCAATCAGCGAGAACGCCATCGCCGCGCCCATCGACCACATGGCGGAGAGCCCCAGCCAGTCGCGCCGCGGAACCGCTTCCGGCGAGAGCCTAGATGGTTTCGCGTTGCCGGTTGTCGTCATACAGTCCTCCATTCCGAACAAAAAGTAACGCGCTCCATCGCAATGGCATCGACGGGGCAGCGCTGCACGCACAGTGCGCAACGAATGCAGCGGTCTTCGTCCTTCAAAATGGCCGAATCGGTTGCGGCGTCGAAATCTTCCAGAGCGGCATCGCCGGGCCATGGAATCTGGCTCAGCGGAACCAGCTTCAAACCGCGCGTGGGACAGACATCCACGCATCCGCCGCAGAGCACGCAGCGGCCGCCATCGAAGACCGGCGTGACACCGCAATCGAGACAGCGCGAGGCCTCGCGCATCGCCTGCTCTCGCGTGTAGCCCATCTCCACCGGCGTCGTGGGATGTTCCAAACGCTCCGCGGGCTCGGCCACGGGAACCGCCTGACGGCGGATGGATTCGTAGCCGCGCTCGCGCCGGTACTGATGGAGCACGGCGTAAGAATCGGTGATCTGCGATTGCAATTTGCGACCGGTGATGAATTCGTAGACCGAGCGGGCAACCTGCTTGCCGGAGGCAACCGCATCGATGAGGAGCCGTGTGCCATGCGCCAGATCGCCGGCGATGAACACGCCCGGACCCTTGGTCGTGAGTTGGGCCAGATTGGGCGATTGCCCCACGGCCAGCAGCACGCTGTCGCAAGAAATTGTTTTGCGATCGTTGTCATCGTAGAGCGGAGCGAAACGCCGCTCCTCGTTGTAGACGCGCAGGCAACGGCGGAAGGTCACGCCCGTGACGATGCCCGATGCCGCGCGCACAATTTCCACGGGACCCCAGCCGTTGTGGCGATCGATACCCTCTTCGTCGCCTTCAACAATCTCCACTGTATCGGCGGGCATCTCTTCCAGGCTTTCCAGCGACACCAGGGAAACGCGCGACGTGCCGGGCAACCGCGCGGCTGTTCGCGCCGTGTCGTAGGCGATCTGCCGCAGCACCGTGCGCGCTACGTCGTAGGCCACGTTGCCGCCGCCGATCACCACCACTTCGCGGCCCGTCGCGATGGGTTCGCCCAACGCCACGGCGCGTAGTAGATCCACTCCGCCAAAGACGCCCGGTCCGTTTTCGCCCGGCAATCCTAACCCGCGCGATGATTTCGCGCCCACGGCGACAATCACCGCCGCATGCTCGCTGCGCAATTGTTCGAACGGGATGTCTTTGCCCACCGTGACGCCGCAGCGAATCTCCACGCCCAACGCGCGGATAACATCCACCTCTTTGGCGATCACATCGCGCGGCATGCGGTAGGCGGGCACGCCAACGGACAGCATTCCCGCGGGCACCGGTTCCGTTTCGTAGACCACGGGTCGCAGGCCAAGCAGCGCCAGATCGTGCGCGGCGGAAAGTCCCGCCGGCCCCGCGCCGATGATGGCCACCTTTTCGCCGTTCGCTTTGGGCACCGCGCCCGACACCGCGCGCAGCAGCGCGGCAATCTCTTCCGGCTGCTCGCAGATTCCGGGAAGCGCATCGAAGATCTTCGGAGCGGCAACAGCTTCGGGGCCATGCAGTTCGCAAACGAATCGCTTCAGAGCGCGAATGGCGATTGGGCGGTCCGCTGCGACATATGCCCCATCGTCATCGACCCTGGGTATTTTGCCCCTACGGCACGCCGCTTCGCAGGGCGCGCCACAGATGCGGCCGCAGATGGAAGCGAATGGATTCGGCCCGCGCGCGATGAGATAGGCCTCTTCGAAACGGCCTTCGGCAATGGCTCTGACATAGCCTCTGGCATCGGTGTGTACGGGGCACGCCTGCTGGCAGGAGATGAGCCCGCGATGATAGCCATCGCCAGGCACCTCCACGCGCAGTCCTTCCACACAGCCTCCTTGCACAGCAATCTCGGATCTCGGGTTCAGTGGTCAGTTAGCAAGAATGATGCCGTTTCGCAGGAGCGTCTGGACGCAAGTTTCTAGGTGGGCAGTTCTGGGCTCCAGGACCCACGAATCGCGATGAAAATCGATGTGGGGCAGATCTCCAGATCTGCAGCGGGATCTCCAGATCCCGCATGGCCTCGCAAGAGGCCATCGGCTGCTTTGCAGCCGCCCGGGAGATTGCGATTACTTCAGGCAGAGCCGGTCTGGAGACCGGCTCGCAGATCTGG
>JACPVQ010000150.1 GCA_016191645.1 Candidatus Solibacter usitatus | reverse complement strand
GGTCACCCCGCGCCCTACCTCTTTCTCGCCCGATGGGCGGCGGCTTCTTTACTACCTTTTTGGTGCGACACAGGTCTATTCTCTTCCCCTGCAACCGGGACAAGGGGAAGACAGCCTTCCGCAGGCGGGGAAGCCGGAAGCGTTTCCCGAATCCGCCACCTACGAGGCGGCGTTTTCCGCGGACGGAAAATGGATCGCCTATGCGCGCGGCCTGGACGGCACCCAAAATCCGCAAGCTGCGCAACTCTTCGTCCGCAGCTTTCCGGACCGCGGCGGCAAGTGGCAGATTTCGGGAGCGGAAGGCGGCACCAAGCCAATGTGGTCGCCCACGGGCCGCCAATTGTATTATACCGGCCTTGACAGAAAGATCCGCGTAGTGGACTTTTCCACCAAGGGCGATTCGTTCGAGGCCGGCAAGCCGCGTGTCTGGGCGGACGTTCCGTTGGCGGGCCCGGCGTTCAGTCCGTCCGCCGATGGCAAGCGCATGGCCGTGGTGATGAATCGTCCCGGCGAGGAGCGCGCGCAGGCGCAGCCCGTGGTGATGCTCCATTTCTTCGATGAAGTGCAGCGCCGCATGAAGGCCGGAGCAAAGTAGAGAACGCCGCAATACTCACGCCGTAGAGGCTTGTGGCAAACTGGTGAAAGCGATCCATGTTGTCCGATCAAGCCAGAACGCGTAGGCCGCCTTCGGCGAGTGATCCCATCCTGCACTTGAAAGCCTCCCTCCCCTCCATCATTTTGCGCGAAGGCAAGTTGTTACATGCCGCCTGATCCTGTCCGTACCCTCGATGCGAGGGCTTGGCTCGCGAAGGCCGCTCAGAAGGTAGTGGTTCATGACATGTGAAGTATGCGGGAGGGCCGAACGGGAGCGGCGATTGATTCGCTACAGCTTCTCGCAAGGCGATCATTTGACCGTAGTGGACCACGTGCCCGCCGAAGTCTGCCCGAACTGCGGTGAAGTTAGTCTCAGTCCAGACGTCGTGGAAAGGCTTCAGCAGACGGTTTGGCAACAGAGGGCCCCGGCTCGCTTGATCGAGACGCCGGTCTATGAATTTACATCGTAGTAGGCCGGTGCGAGCTTGGGACTTGTACTAAGGTGACTGGTAACGCCAATGATGCTGACTCCCGGCACCACACTCGGACCCTACGAGATGCCGATTCTGCGTCCCGCTGCCACCGGCTCAACCGCCGGATACGGAAAACCGTACGTCCGGTGGTGTGGGAGGCTGGCTTGGCGAAATCCCGGTCAGCCGACCCGGTCTTGTTACAATCGGGATTACCCTTCATGTTTCGATCTTTATTTGGCTCCACCGGCGAGAGCGAGCCGAATCTCCTGGAACGCCTCAAAAAAGGCATTGAGAAAACCCGCGCCGGATTTGTTACGGCGGTGGAAGATGCATTGCAGGGCAAAAAGGAGATTGATGCGGACCTGCTCGAAGAACTGGAATACGCGCTGATCACCGCCGACATCGGCGTGCGCACGGCGGGCGATATTCTGGAAACCATTCGCCAGCGCGTCGACCGCAAATTGATCAATGACGCAAGCGAATTGCGCGGGCTCATCAGTCAGCAGCTGCTGGAGATTCTGGAAAGCGCGGAGCGGCTCCCGCCTACCGTCGCCGAACCGCCCGCCGTCGTTCTGGTTGTCGGTGTGAATGGAGCGGGGAAAACCACCACCATCGGGAAGCTCGCGCAACGCTTTCGCGCGGAGAATCGCAGCGTGCTGCTGTGCGCCGCCGATACGTTTCGCGCCGCCGCTATAGAGCAGTTGGAAGTGTGGGGCAAGCGGACCGGCGTCGAAGTGATCCGCCAGAATCCCGGGTCCGATCCCAGCGCCGTTCTCTTCGACGCGTTGCAAGCCGCCAAGGCGCGGCGCACCGATTACGTCATCATCGACACCGCGGGCCGCCTGCACACGAAAGCTAATCTCATGGCGGAGCTGGAGAAAATGGGGCGCACGGCGGAGCGCGTTATTCCCGGCGCACCGCACGAAGTTCTGTTGGTGCTGGATGCCACCACGGGACAAAACGGCATTGAGCAAGCCAAGCGCTTCACGCAATCGAGCGGCGTCACTGGAATTGTATTGACCAAGCTTGACGGCACCGCAAAGGGCGGCGTTGTCGTGGCCATCGCGCGCGAACTGAATCTTCCCATTCGCTACATTGGCGTCGGCGAGAAAGCGGAAGATCTGCTTCCCTTCGAGCCGGAACGTTTTGTGGCATCTTTGTTTGAAACAGGAAATGACCGCAATGGAGCCTGACTATCTGGCCGAAGCGCTGTCCTTCGCCGCGCGAGGAGAGGGGCAAACCAGCCCCAACCCTATGGTTGGCGCGGTGATCGTGCGCGACGGCGAAGTGGTGGGAAGAGGCTTCCACGTTTACGAGGCGAAAGACCATGCCGAAATCGCGGCACTAAAAGAAGCGGGCGATCGCGCGCGCGGCGCAACCATCTTCGTTTCGCTGGAACCGTGCAGCGTCACGGGACGCACCGGTCCCTGCGCGGACGCTCTCATTGCAGCCGGCATCGCCAAAGTGGTCGCGCCGCTGGAAGACCCGAATCCAAAGGTTTCCGGCGAGGGGTTCCGCCGCCTGCGCGAGGCGGGCATCGAAGTGGTGATCGATCAGCGTCACGCCTCCGCCGCCCGGAAGTTGAACGAAGCGTTCGTCTGCTTCATGACTACCGGGCGTCCGTTGGTGACGTTGAAATCGGCTCTCACGCTCGATGGAAAGATCGCCGCGCCGGTCGACGATGGCGGCTGGATCACCAGCGAACGCGCGCGCGCCCATGTGCAAACGTTGCGGCACGCCAGCGATTGCATTCTTTCCGGCATCGGCACCGTGCTCGCCGACGATTGCCTGCTCACGGACCGCTCCGGTCTGCCGCGCTCGCGTCCGCTGCTGCGCATCGTGCTCGATTCGCAAATGCGTTTGCCGCTGCAATCGAAGATGGTTGCCAGTTGCAATAACGATGTACTTGTCGTGACTACATCCGCCGCCAGCCCGCAGCGGATTGAGCTGCTGCGCGATGCCGGTGTCGAAGTGCTGATTCTCGATGGACAGGGAGGGCGCACGAACCTGAACGCTCTGGTCGAACACCTGGGCAAGCGCAACTACATTTCGCTGATGATCGAAGCCGGCAGCCTGGTCAATTGGGCCGCGCTCGAATCGGGAATTGTCGACCGCGTGTTTCTCTACTACGCGCCGAAGATTCTTGGCGGTTTGCAATCACTGCCTGTCGCCGGCGGCATAGGCCGGGCACGGCGGCGCGACGCGTTGCAGCTTGCCAACCTCACCATACATTCCATTCCACCCGATGAGTTCGCGGTGGAAGGGTACATGAGAAAGTCCTGACGCATGTTCACGGGAATCATTGAAGAAGTCGGCACTGTGACCGTCATGGACGCGCGTGATGCGGGTTCGCGCCTGCGCATTCAATGCCGCACCGTGATGGAAGACGCGACGCCTGGATGCAGCATCGCGGTGAACGGAGTCTGTCTCACCGCCGTGGACCTGATGCCCGATTCCTTCGCCGCCGACCTTGCTCCGGAGACGCTGCTGCGCAGCAACCTCGGCGATCTGCTGCCCGGTTCCACTGTGAATCTGGAGCGCCCTATTTCCGCCGCCGGCCGTTTGAGCGGACACATTGTGCAGGGGCACGTCGACGCCACGGGAGAGTTTCTTTCCATGGAAGATCTGGGGTCGGACAATTGGTGGCTCAAGGTCCGTGTGCCGGAACAGGTGGAGCAATTGCTGGTCTGGAAGGGTTCTATCGCCATCGACGGCATCAGTCTCACCGTCGCATCGCTGGAAGGCGATATTCTCGGCGTAACCATCGTTCCTCACACCATTCACAACACCACTCTCGGCTCCCGCAAGCCCGGCGGCCGCGTGAATATCGAATGTGACATCCTCGCCAAGTACGCGGCCAAACTGCTGGGCCGCTTGGACACGAACAGAATGCCAAGTGTTCTATGATCAAGAATCATGCAAGTCCAATGGAGCGGGGTCTACCCCGCAGTTACCACACAATTTCGTCCTGACGAGTCCATCGACTTCGAAGCCACGGCGCGTCATCTGGAAGCGCTGCTGAAAGCCGGAGTACACGGACTCATCCTCCTCGGCAGCGTGGGAGAAAACACGGCGCTCGATTACGATGAGAAGCTCGCCGTCCTCAAACAGATGTTGGCTGTCGTCAAGGGACGCGTGCCCGTGTTGACCGGCGTCGCTGAAATCACCACGCGCACTGCGTGCCGTTTCGCGCGCGATGCCGAAAAAGCCGGCGTCGATGGTCTGATGGTGCTTCCGGCGATGATCTACAAAGCCGACCGCCGCGAAGCGCTGGCGCATTTCCGCAGCGTGGCGCACGCAAGCGGCCTGCCCATCATGATTTATAACAATCCGCCTGCCTACTACGTGGACACGACGCCGGAAATGTTTGTGGAACTGATGGACGAGCCAACCATCGTCGCCATCAAAGAATCCTCCGACAACGTGCGGCGCATTACCGACATCGTCAATCTTTGCGGCGATCGATACATTCTGTTCAGCGGCGTAGACGATCTTGTTCTGGAAAGCGTTCTTCTTGGCGCGAAGGGTTGGGTGTCGGGTCTGGTCAATGCGTTTCCGCATGAGAACCGCGCATTGTGGGATCTGGCAACTTCCGGCCGCTGGGAAGAAGCGCGCGAACTCTACCGCTGGTACACGCCGCTGCTTCATCTCGATACGAAGATCAAGCTGGTGCAGTACATCAAACTCTGCATGGCGGAGGTAGGACTCGGCTCTGAAGTCACACGCGCGCCGAAACTTGCTATTGAAGGCGCGGAGCGCGAAGAAGTTCTGCGCATCATTCGCGCCGCCATCGCCACGCGTCCGGCGCTTGCGGCGCACGCCTGACGAAGCAATGCAACGCGTTTCGGTGATCGATTCTCACACCGGCGGCGAACCGACGCGTGTCGTCATCGCCGGCGGACCCGATCTCGGCAACGGCTCGATGGCGGAGCGTCTGCAAGTGTTTCGCAAACACCACGATTCTTTCCGCTCCGCCGTCGTAAATGAACCGCGCGGCTCCGACGTGATTGTCGGCGCATTGCTCTGCGAGCCGGTGGATGGCGCTTGCGCCGCCGGCGTCATCTTCTTTAACAACGTCGGCTACCTGGGAATGTGCGGCCACGGGACCATCGGCTTGATGGTCACGCTCGCGCACATGGGCCGCATCGCACCCGGCGAACATCGCTTGGAAACGCCCGTCGGCAACATCACGGCAACGCTGCATGATGCCAATCAGGTCAGCGTCGCCAATGTCCCCAGCTATCGCAGCGCGGCGGGCGTCACCGTGGAAACCCGTTTCGGCAAGGTGACGGGAGACGTCGCATGGGGCGGGAACTGGTTCTTTCTCATCTCCTCGCATGGACAGTCGCTGAACCTGTCGAACGTGGAACAGCTCACGGCATTCACGTGGGCCGTGCGCCAGGCGTTGGAGCGCGATGGCATTACCGGCGACGATGGAAAAGAGATCGATCACATTGAGTTGTTCGGTCCGGCAACCGTAGCCGGAGCGCACGGCCGCAACTTCGTGTTGTGTCCGGGCAAGGCCTACGACCGTTCTCCTTGCGGCACGGGGACCAGTGCGAAGCTGGCTTGTCTCGCCGCCGATGGCAAACTCGGCGAAGGCGAGATCTGGCGTCAGGAAAGTATTGTGGGCAGTGTGTTTGACGGCTCGTTTCGCTGGGACGGCGCTCGCGTCCTGCCGGTGATCACAGGCCGCGCCTACGTCAACGCGGAAGCGTCGCTGCTCTTCCATCCGCTGGATCCATTCGAAATGGGAATCCGCCTGTGAACATTCCCGACGTCGCCATTGTCGGCGCGGGAATGATTGGCGCAGCCTGCGCCGAAGCGTTAACGGCCGCTGGGCTTCGCGTCGTCGTGATCGAATCGCGGTGAGTCGAGCGCCGGTGCCGCCGGCGATCTACTGTGAGATCGCGAGTTCGTCGGCTCCTTCCGACCCGCATGCAGCGCCGCGAAGTGACGCTATCGCTGCTCCAGTCGACTCGAACGCCGGGAAGCGACTTTCGAGTTCGGTGGCGCGCAACAGACACCGGACTGCGCGGCTTGTCACGAGTGCCCAGCCTTCGCCCACTCCGCCGCAATGCGCATCCATGGCGAACAGCACCGAAAGGCCATCTGTACCAATGAAATCGACTGCGCTGAAATCGAGGACGTACTTCCGTCCTTCGACCAGTTGGCAATCGAGGAAGCTGCGGACCGACGGTGTCGTCGACAGATCGAGTTCACCACGGACGGCAATCAGCACCAGAGCTGAACTTATTCGTTCGGCCCGAAAGGTCGCGAGTTCAGCGGGGTCGACATCGAGAAAGCTACTGCGGGAGGTGTAGGTACTTCGGACACTGAAACGTTCGATCGGAATATCTTTGTACAAGTTCGCCACCTATTTCGTTCACTGCAGATCGTGAACTGGGAACGCGGCCGGATTTCCGGCACTTCGTCGAATTGCTGGCCAAACAAACCGGGAGTTCAGCCCTGGAATCAAACGTATCCCCAGTGGCTGTGTGCTCAACCTATCCAGCATTCTACGCCC
>JACPVQ010000149.1 GCA_016191645.1 Candidatus Solibacter usitatus | reverse complement strand
TGTTGATTTTTAAGTTTTGATGTTTGTTGATGAAGAATTTAAAGTGAAAGTGAGATTTAAAAAAGATTAAAAATATCATGCCAAAAACAATTTGGCCGACTCAGCGGACGGCGCGGGCCTTCCCGGCCAGTCCAGCCACACCGGAGTCGAATGGCCCATTACAGGCTGTTTCCACCACGTCGCGCCATAGGGAAGCATCTTCGCGCCGTGCGCGCGCAGCGCGATCCATCCGCCTCTATCCAGCTTCATCTTCCAATCGATGACCGCCGTGTGCTTTGGTCCCAGAGGTTTTGCTTTTGCGACAACGCTGCCGTTGTAGATTACTTCCAGCACATCGTACGGCTCAAGCGAAGTGCCGCGGCCGTGAATCGTAATCTCTGAAGAATCTTTTCCGAGTGCGATGACTTCTCCCGGACCCTTGCCGTTCACGGTGAATTCCAACAGCGGATACGTGGAGACGAACGTGCGGCCTTTGCGAATTCCTTCGATCCACGAATTGTAGGTAAGGGGGGCGCGCGTCTGAACGTAGGTTCGCGCGCTGCCCATCGGCGGGTTGATCGCCATCTTGTCGGACCCGGAGCTCAGGGCGACACGAAATCCGCAATTGAGGTAGTGGTAATACGCTTCGATCGGCGGAATCGTGTAGACCTTGGGACCCCGCAGTTTGTAGATATCCACCAGCACCGGATGATGCTCAAACGGGCTGCCCGTGGTTAACAAATCGATAGAGTCGATGCGGCCGAGGGCGAAATCGAGCGGCGCTTCGTAGGTGGGATACGGCCAGTGCGCCCACGTTACCAATGCGCCCTGACGGCGAGCCTCAGCCGTAGCGTGCAGCATCCACGGCCAGTCGAATCCTCCCGCCCCGCCTTCGCGCAAGCCGCCGACGGACACAGGCCATACGATCGACTGCAGATTTTGAAAGATCATGTGCGCCAGCAGGCCGTGCCGGAACTCTTCGCCGGTTTTGACAAAGTACCCGTTGCTGGAAACGGATTGCAGAGTACGCCCGCGGAAATGCTCGACGTTTTGGAAGTGCCCATCGCCTGGACGGCCTGTACGATAGCCGCTCTTCAACAGAAGCAAGCTGCACACGCGCAGACCCTCGCACTCCATTTCGTAGCGGATGCCCGCCGGATCGGGAAAATGCATGTGCGTGTCCCCGGGAAACCAACCTTTCGCTTCGAAGTCCTCGAACTTTTTCATGTCGAGGCGCACAACCTGGTTGGGTGCGGACGTGATCGCCGCGGTCTTCAATACCGGCTCGTACTCGAAGCCTTTGCGCGCGTGGAATCTGTAATTGCCAAACGGCAAGTCGATGAGTTGACCGTCATAGACGTAGGCGTACAACTCATAAGGCGCCGTATCGTTGTCGCCGAGAAGAAGATCGCCGGACATGCGCTTCTGCGGGTCGGGCTGAGAAAGATGGCCGAGAGGCGCGAAGTATTCTCCGGCTTCGTTGGTAACGCGAAGGCGCACGCCAGCGGGACGCCCCGCGGCATCACGAACTTCCAACCGCACCCGGGACTCACCAGGGTACTGGGCGATCAATAGCAGAGCCGCGAAGGCGGCAGCGATGAAAGCGCGCTTCATTTTTCTACTACTCTCCGAAATCTATTCGCCTTCTACCGACCTCGCCGGCGGTAACCGTACACCGATGTTCGGCTGCAAAGCAGCAGACTGGAGGCCGATGGCCTCTGATGAGGCCATGCGGGATCTGGAGATCCCGCCGCAGATCTGGAGATCTGCCCCACGGAGCAACACAGCCGCAACCAAAGGAATCTGCGCGGCTTGGGAAGATTTCAGAGTCCAGTAGAACGTCGGTTTTCATCATGATTCGTGGGCCCCGAGGCCCATTGGTACAGCACATCATTTGGGTAGCGCGAACGTGAAAAACGCGCCGCCCGCAGCCACCGTCACAAATTGACGCCCCGCGCGAGCCCACGTCATAGGCGCGTTAATGACCGTCCCGCCGAGCTGCTTGTTCCACAGCGGTTTCCCGGTCTTCGCGTCCAATGCGAAAAAGTAGCCGAACGAATCGCCGCTGAAAACAAGTCCGCCAGCCGTCGCCAGCATTCCACCGCTGGGAGGAGAGACCATCTTCCATCGCCACTGAACATCCCCCGTCGCGGGATTCACGGCGACAATAGACCCTTTCGGAAAAAGGCCTTCGCCGGTGAACGTGCTCGCCTGGTACCACTGGCCTTCCAGATACTCCTGATTCGTCATGTAGTAGGTGTGACACCCATCGGTGCTGGAGAAGTAGTAAAGATTCGTCTGCGGACTATAGGCCGTAGGCTGCCAGTTGTGACCGCCGCCGCCGCCGGGACACGCTTTGTTACCCGTTGGCGTGGGATCCTGGCCGGGCACCAGAATCGGACGCCCGTTCGCGTCAAGCCCCTTTGCCCACGAGACCTCGGTGTAAGGCTTGCCTGTAAGTAACTTGCCTGTGGCACGATCGAGCGCGTAATAAAAACCATTGCGGTTGGCCATCACGACGGCCTTAACTTTCTTTCCGTTCTGATCAATGTCGAGCAGAACCGGATCCTCGGTCGCGTCCCAATCGTGAACATCGTGCGGCGTGAACTGAAAGTGCCATTTGCGCTGACCGGTATCGGCGTCCAAAGCGACAATGCTGCACGTAAAAAGATTGTCGCCGGGGCGGACGTCGCCGTTCATATCGGGCCCGGGATTGCCGGTGCCCCAATAGATCAGATTAAGCTCGGGATCGTATGTGCCCGTGACCCAAGTGGAACCACCGCCGCGCTCATAGGCCTTTCCATCTTTGGGCCAACTCTCGCCGCCGAATTCGCCAGGTCCCGGAACCGTCCAGAAACGCCACACGCGCTTGCCGGTCTTCACATCGTAGGCATCAATGAAACAGCGTGTGCCAAACTCCGCGCCTGCAATTCCGATGATGACTTTATCTTTGACGACGATCGGCGCAACCGTGGCCGTGTAGCCTTTTTTGTAGTCGTCGATGGTGGACTCCCAAATCACCGAGCCGGTCTTCGAATCCAAGGCGACCAGAGTGGATTCGATATTCACCTTAAAAAGAACATCGCCCTGCATCGCGAAGCCTCTGTTCACAAGGCCGCAGCAAGCGTTCACTCCGGGCGGCATGTTCTTCGAGTATTTCCAAATCTGGCGGCCCGTGGTGAGGTCGAGAGCGAACGCCGAGTTCTCAGGTCCAGTGACATACATCACGTTCCCCTTCACTAACGGAGTTGTTTCCTGTTTGCCCAGGATGTTCGTCTGAAAGACCCATTCCAGAGCCAGCGATTTTACGTTGGTTGTCTTGATCTGATCCAACTCGCTGTAACGCCACCCCGAGAGATTTTTCCCGTAGGTGAGCCAGTCGGCATCTTTCACTTGGCCAAAGGCCATAGATGCAAACACCACGAAAAGACTCAGCATTCTCATTACAGATCACCTCGCAGGGTTACCAGAAAAGCAACAATATCGTTCAACTCGGTTTCGCTCCAACTCTTGTAGGACGGCATCAAGGACACATACTCCCGCTCGCAACTTTGGACATTCTCGCGCAGGAAGGAGTGGATGACGCCATCGACGGTCATCAACTGAGCGGAGAAATTGTCGAAGCCCTTCTGCACGCCGGAAATCGTTTTCCCGTCGCGCGTGACCACGGTGATCTTGTAATAACCGGTGGTGAGTTCGGCATTCGGATCGGTAAGCGCCGCGCGGAGGTACTCATAGCTTCGCTTGCGACCGGCACGGGTAAGGTCGGGACCCATTGGGCCGCCGCGTTGACCCACCCGATGGCACTGTCCGCAAGCACCCTTGCTCCAAAACAATTTCTCTCCCGCCGTGGCGTTGCCAACGGACGCAACGGCGCGACGGTTGGTTGCCGAACGTAGATACGCTACAAAACGCCAAATATTGTCTGTGCCGAAGCGGACCCCGTATCCGGGCATCTCCGTGCCCGAAACTCCTTGCGAGATGACGCGAAAGAGATCCTCATCGCGATTTCCCGAATTGAAAACGCCTGTCGTCAGGTCGGGGCCACGTCCGCCCTTTGCCTGGATGCCATGGCAGGGGGCGCAAACGATGCGAAAGAGTCCGCGTCCGGCCTCCGCTTCGGCGGCATTGCCGACAATTCGGTTCTGCGCGGACAGGAGAGCGGGCAGAGTGAGCGCAAATAATAGGACTTTCGAGTGCACTTAACCAGCATGAACAGCGGCGCGCCGGGAGTCAACTTCAGTTCGACCGGGCTTTGCGCTGATACGGTTCCTTCACGTACTTGGCGGCCTCTTCCAACGCTCCTTGCGTGTTGTCTTTCGTGCGCAGCGCGAGATTGTATTCGTTCACCGCGCGCTCCCTTTGGCTGGTGACATCGAAGATGTTTCCGAGATTGATGTGCGCCCATACTTCGGTCCAGCGCGGCTCCAAATCGCCGTTCAGCGCTTCACGGAATGAGTTCGCCGCGGCCTGGTAGTTGTTCTGCAGGAAGAACACTTCGGCGACGCGGAAATGCGCCAATGAGCTGTTGCGGCTCACATCAAGGGCTTTCTGATATTCCTTGAGCGCTTCGCTGTATTCACTCACCTCGGCCAGTTGCTCTCCACGCCGGATGGCCACCAACACGCGCATCGGATTGCTGTAACGCAGCATGCGATTGCTGGGATCGACGATGATGCGTTTCGGCTTGCCGAACGTTTCCACAAGGAACTCCGACGAAGTGCCTACCACGTCGACGCGGCGCTCCTCTGGATTGCCTTCCGTTTCGACGCGAATGGTGACGGGCATGCGGAAGGTGTCGAGATCCTGCTCGATTTTCCCCATCACGCGGAATCCCTTTTGAGTTCGATAGACGCGATATTCCAGCTTGAACTCCGGCGCGCCATTCGATTCGATCCATTGAATGAAGAAGCCCTGCATGTTTTGCGCGCCCACCTGCTCCATCACTTTGCGTACGTCGTCGGTGGTGACGCCTTTCCATGCATACTGATCCGCCAGGGCTTTGCACATCTTGATAAAGTTCTCGGGGCCGGCGACATCGCGCAGCATGTTGAACACCGCCGCACCCTTGCCTCCCGTGGCAGCCCAGTATTCCGGCGAGTAATCTTCGAAGCGCGCCGATTGAATCAGCGGCGGGTTCTCCACCGTCAACGCTTCCACGTAGAGATCCCGTGTCTCCGATTCCATCGCGCCCGGTCCTTGTGCCTGTTCCACGAAGAGCAACTCCGTGAACCGCGCCAAGCCGTTGGTGATCCACAAGTGGTTCCGATTCGCCGCCGGCACCATGTTGCCCCACCACTGCCGCGCCACTTGATTGGTGAGCAGACGGGAGTTCACTTGCCTTCCAATCCCCTTGGGGTTCAGGAACAAAACGCCGGGGGCGGAAAAACCGGCCGGAGCGCCGTCTTCCGTTTCCATGACTTGCAGGCTGGCCGTGGGCGGCAATCCGAACAGATTCGCTGCGAACGCCATGACTTTGCCGAGCTCTTCACCATAAGCTTGCACCAATCCTTTGCTGGACGGCGTGTGGAAGTAGAAGAAACTCGCCGCGCCGGTGGAAGCCACGCGCGCGGGCTCGCCTTTGATCACGCCGATACTGCCGGGAAAACTTTGCTGCGCGAACTTCCAGGAGTATTTGACCTTGCCATCCGTTTCCTCCTTGCTGTCGAGTCCGCTGCCGAACACGCGATAGCCCGCGGGAACTGTGATGTTCAACTCGGCCGCGAACCGGTCGGCCATGTAATCGTTGACAGGAAACCAGCGCGAAGGGTAGAGCAGGTACGAATAATCTTCCTGAATGGAGGCGAAGCGGATTCCGTAGATGGGACTCTCTTCCTTGCCCGTGAGTTTTCCTTCGTACTCGATATCGAACGTGACCGGTTTGTCCTTATCCAGCGGTTCCAGGAAGTTGAGGCGCACCGTAAAGTCCTGCGAGTTGCGCGTGGCTGGAATGGTTTTTCCGTCCGCGCCGGTGACGCGCGTTACGGCGAGAGCATTGTTGAGTTCAAAGGTCAGCGAGGAAACGCGATCATCCAGCGGGATCACTTGCATCCGCGCTTTGGCCGTGATCGCCTGCGTCTTGGGATTAATCTCGGCGTCGATGACGTAGCTCTCGACGTTGGCGCGGTTGCGGCGGTCGCGCTCCTGCGCGAAGCCCAACGCCGTCAGTCCCAGCAAAACCGCGGGGAGTGCGTAGAATTTAGTGCTGCCTCTCATGCTCATCGAAAAACTCTTTCACAATTCGAGCTGCTTGTTCCATTGGGTCCTGCTCTGAAACCAGCTTCTGTTTCACTTCTTCCATCCCATGGCGCATTGCCCGGCGCGCCTCTTCATTCTCCAGCAGAAACAATGCTTCCTGCGCCAGACGCTCCCCGGTCATTTCATTCTGCATCAGTTCAGGCGCCACGCGCTTTCCGGCGATCAGGTTGACCATGGAAAAAAACGGCACCCGTACCAGCCAACGGCCAAGCATCCAACTTAGCGCTGTCACTCGGTAATACGTAATCAAAGGAGTTCCCAGTAACGCCGCCTCCATGGTCACCGTGCCGCTTGCGGTCAGGGCCAAATCAGCGTGCGCCAACGCGTCCCAGGTTTCCCCTTCAATCACTTGGATGGATGCGCCGGAAATCCGTTCCCGAAAAAAAGAGCCGCCCGCTCTTGCCGCGAAACCAAGGGGGCTGGCGAGGACAAGGTGCGCGCCACGGGATCGCTGAATGCGCGAGGCGGCGTCCATTAAGTAAGGCATGTGCCGCGCGATTTCGCCGCGCCGGCTTCCCGGGCACAGCACGATGAGCGGCTTGTCCGTGGGGATGGCATGCTTTTGAAAGAACTCGTGCTTCGATAACGACGGGCGAATGGTTCGTGCCAGAGGATGTCCGATATAGTGGGCGTTCACCCCACGTTCGCGGAAAAACGACTCCTCGAATGGGAACAGGCACAACAAACGGCGAATAGTCCTGCGCATCTGCTTCACTCGTCCCTGACGCCACGCCCAGGCTTGCGGGGCCACCAGGTAGATCACCGGTATCCCTAATGCTTCCATGCGCTTGGCTACTCTTAAGTGAAAGTCGGGGCTGTCCGTCAGAATGGCCATCTCCGGCCGCTCCGAAGCGACGGCGCGAACCAGTTTGCGGTACTGCCGGTAGATCCCGGGCAAGTGCGTCAACACTTCCACAAGTCCTACGACGGAAAGCACGCTGGAATCGATGACAGTGCGCACTCCCGCTTGCGCCATTTGCGGGCCGCAGCACCCAAAATACTCCGTCCCGCGCCAATGAGAATTGAGTGCCTTGACCAACTGAGCCGCGTACATGTCTCCGGAGGATTCACCCGCGGAAACAAATACTTTCTTGGGAATCATGAAGGAAGCGAGGGCGGCGGCCAGCCTGCTACCATGGTACCAATTCGATGCCCAATTCCGATTTCGCCCGCATTAGCGTCGCTGATTTCATTGAACGCTTTCGGGCCGAGATGATCC
>JACPVQ010000112.1 GCA_016191645.1 Candidatus Solibacter usitatus | reverse complement strand
GTATTGGCGTTGAGCCTTTCCTCGAACGATTATGTGGGTCACGCGAAAGGGCCCGATGATCCGCAGGTGCGCGACATCTCCATTCGTACCGACAGGCTGTTGGGAGAATTGTTCCGCTTTGTGGAGGCGAAGGTCGGCATGCGGAACGTGCTGGTGGTGTTCACCGCGGACCATGGCGTTGCGCCTGTGCCGGAAGTGAATCAGGCGCGCAAGATGCCCGGCGGACGCATTGTGGAAAAGAGTTTGCTGGAAGTAACCGAAAAGGCATTGACCGCGAAATACGGCGCGGGCAAATGGGTGGAAGGCGGAACGGGAGCGACGCAGTGGTTGAACTACAAGTTGATTGAAGAGAAGAAGCTCAGCATCGTGGAAGTTTCGGAGACCGCCGCGCAAGCGCTGCGGCAGGCGCCACACATCATTCGCGCATACACAGGCGATCAGCTGCGTCGTGGCGCGTTGACCGGGGATATGTTCGACCAGCGCGTGCGCAACGGATATAACAGCAGAAGCGGAGGCGACGTCATAGTGGTCGGCGACCCTTACTATATCTACGACTCCAAGGGCACCTCGCACGGCATGCCCTATCAATACGATGCGCACGTCCCGGTGATTTTCATGGGCGAAGCCATCAAAGGCGGCCGCTATCAGAAGCGCATCATGGTGAACGATATCGCTCCGACATTGTCCACGCTGCTGGAAGTGGAGACGCCGAGCGGCTCCGTGGGCCGGGCTTTGGACGAAATACTGAAATAGCGATGGCACTCACGCGGCGTTCCTTTCTGGCTGCTGCGGCGTTAAACGCGCAGCGGCCGCCGGGCGGAAAGCCTCCTAACATCGTCTTCATTCTTCTCGACGACCTTGGTTACGGCGACTTCGGCTGCTACGGTCAGCGGCACATCAAGACTCCGAATGTGGATCGCATCGCCGCGGAAGGCACCCGCTTCACTGATTGCTATGCGGGCGGAGTGGTGTGCGCGCCTTCGCGCAGCACGCTCATGTCCGGCTTGCATACCGGGCACACATGGGTTCGCGCCAATGCCGGCACCATCCCGATTCTTAAAGAGGACATCACGATGGCGCAGGTGCTGAAAAGTGCCGGATACGCGACAGGGGGATTCGGCAAATGGGGCCTTGGCGACGCCGGTTCCGATGGCGCGCCGTCACGCCACGGCTTTGACGAGTTCTTCGGCTACCTTCATCAGGTGCACGCGCATAGCTACTATCCCGATTTCCTTTGGGACGGCGACAAGAAATTCCCGCTGCGCAAACAGTACAGCGCGGATCTGATCGCCCAGCGATCGTTTGAATTTATCGAAAAGAACCGCGACAAGCCGTTCTTTCTCTACGCCTGCTACACGCTGCCCCATGCGAAGTTCGAAATTCCCTCGCTTGCTCCTTACGAAAAGGAACCGTGGAGCAATGGCGCGAAAACCTATGCGGCAATGGTCACCCGCGCCGATGGTTACATTGGCCGAATCATGGAACTGCTTCGCAGGCACTCTCTGGAACGCGACACGTTGGTCTTCGTCACCAGCGACAACGGCGCGCACGAAGGAGAAGAGAAGGGATTTGAGTTCTTCAAAAGCAACGGCGCGCTTCGCGGGCAGAAGGGGCAACTGTATGAAGGCGGCATCCGCGTGCCTATGATTGCGCGATGGCCCGGCAGAATCAAGCCGGGCGTCGTGAGCAATGTGCCGTGGGCATTTTGGGACGTCCTGCCAACCGTGGCGGAAGCGGCCGGAGTCAAACCGCATTCCGGCCTCGACGGCGTTTCGGCGATGCCCGTGTTGACGGGCTCCACGCGCCCGCCTCATGAATTTCTTTACTGGGAATCGAACGGCTGGCAGCGCAATACCGGCGTTCTGCCGGCTAGTCGGCTTGCGCAAGCCGTGCGCATGGGCGATTGGAAAGCGGTGCGTCTGAATCCCGATGCGGCGCTGGAACTGTTCCATTTGAAGTCCGACCCCGGGGAACGGAACGACGTGGCCGCCGCAAATCCGCAAGTGATCGCGCGAATGGAAAAGTATCTGCAAACCGCACGAACGGAACCGCGCCTCCACAACACGGGAAGCATGGATTGGGTGAAGTGAACGGTGGATCGTTTCGCGCAGTCAGGCACGGGTGAAATGACGTTCGGAACGTAAATCACGTGGAGTTGCACGTTCGTCTTTTAATAATCCTCGGCAACAACTCCTGGCCCGGCCTCGTACCCGATCGCGCTATAGCCGAGCAAGCGCTTTTCGTACATTCGAGCGAACATGGGCACGAGGCTGTCGACATAGTCGAACACCCGCACGACTCTTTTACCGTCCTCGATCCTTGATTACGTCTTCAGAAATCGATCCAGGGATGACCGACAACATGCGCCGGACCTCCTCGATTGATGGGATGTCGTCCTGGTCCGCTACTTCGGCCCGCGCACGCGCGAGTTGCTTAAGATCGCGTTGACTGTGGCCAACGGTATGTGAGGAAATCAGAACTCGAACCATCTCCGATTCGGCCATGGTTACCGGCGTCAATGGACGCAACACGCCCTTCTCGTAGATAGCTTCAATCTCCTGCAGCATCACTTTCAATTGTACGAGTTTCCCAGTGGATTCGCTCTCTGCAGCCGCTGAACGCCTCAAGATCAAGACTCCAGCTGTTCCTGCCGGTTTCAACAATTCAAATGCGCTTTCAGATCTCCCCAAAAATCGCTTTGGTATGATGCTTCCAAATGAAAGAAGCTGAACGGAACGGGCTTCAAGGTCTTAAAGCCGATTTTGAATCCATCATGAACAACATCGAATGGAATATGGCAGGACTTGTTTGCGCAGCGGTGATTACAAGAAACCCAAAGCTTCTCGAATTGCAGTCCCTCCCGCTACGCGTTACTGTCGATGGTCTTGATATGGACGGTTTCCAGTGTCTCGGCGTAGCCCTCCTGGAAAAGGATCGGCACCCTCGTGCCGACGAGTTGATAGCCGCCGCAAAGCGGTCTCTAATCTGCGAAAGCCTCGAGATTACTGCGGACTTTCTTGCGAGGTGCGCAAGGGTCGTCAACGGAGAGCATGATCCATACTTGAATGAGGATTACTTTAGCGTTGACATTCGGGAGCTTTGGAACACGAGACCCGGTCGGGCTGGTGCCTTGATTACGGAAGCGGATCGCGCATTTGTAGAGAAGTGCGCGGCACCGCTAAGAAACTTCATCCGTCACAACAATGGGAAGATACCACCGAAACGTTCCGTTACCTATTCGGCAACTCCTC
Source organism: Candidatus Solibacter usitatus (assembly GCA_016191645.1). Lineage (GTDB taxonomy): Bacteria > Acidobacteriota > Terriglobia > Bryobacterales > Bryobacteraceae > CADEFT01. The sequence goes on along the minus strand of JACPVQ010000112.1, from coordinate 18,540 downwards.
GTTCAAAACCCATCGAGGTTCAGATACAGTGGTCGGCCTCTTCGAGCAATCAAATCTCCATGCCTCTCCGATTTGCGCACGATATCTTCATCACTCTTCGTGAGCTAGGCTCATTTGGTATCGCTGAGGCCCTGAGAGCACAAGATGCACGATTCAGAGCAAGGCAACCTCGCAGACTTCGGGGCATTCGGCCAGGGCCTTGGATTAGTGAAGGGCTTTACAGGTCAGGCTTCTGGATTAAACGTTTTCAGTCCCGCTAATGGCGCAACATGACATAGAATCCGATCCGCGGCGATGAACGTGTCAATGAGCTGATGCTCGAATAGGTTCAGGGCCACGGCGAGTTGAAGCGCGTCAAGAGCACGCAGCCCTCTTGAGCCATGCGTGACCAGCAACTCCTCTGCCTTCTGGTAATGACTCTCCCTCAGCGTCGTTACGCGGAACTTGTTGTTGCGCGCATCGCTGCGAAATCTGCGACGCAATAATTCCATTGCTGCCGGATCAAGTTCCTTCGCGCGAACCATGCCTGCCAGCACTGAGTGCATCTCGACGACACCGATCCGAGATACAAAGGCGACAGGCTCCGCAGCGAGCCGCGATTCCAGCGCAGATGTACCTGGCTCCTGGTGGTACAACTTCGCCAAGGCGCTGGTATCCAGGAAGACCGCCATTGTCGAACTTACCCCCGCTCGTCGCGCTCCAACCTTATCGCGTCAGAAAGACTCCCCTCAATGCCGGACAAAGCGTGGCGCACTTCTTCGAGAGTTGGCTCAGGTTCGATAGAAGCCGCGATCGCGGCATGATATTCGTGATCAATCCACGCGTCGGCGGGATCGTTGGTGACTTCTTCGACAATCAGCCTGACGTGTTGGTGCTCCTCCAGTCCCAGTGGTTCCAACGGGCGAAGGACTCCGTGTTCGTAAACTGCTTCAACCCCGTTGATCATTGGAAACCTCCTGAACGGCTGACGTCCCTGAGTCCGGCAGGTTTGCGTAGTCTGGTCGGGGCGGGGCGATTTGAACGCCCGACCCCCTGCGCCCAAGGCAGGTGCGCTACCAGGCTGCGCTACGCCCCGACATTGCTACTACTTTGATTCTAGACCATGCGCATCGGATTGGGTACGATCGATTATGCGAATCGTACTCTCCGCCGCCGTCCTGCTCTGGGCTTCGGTCGTCAATGCGCAGCCACGCGTGGACCAAGCCACGATGGAACGTTGGATGAGCGAACTTTCCAATTGGGGCCGATGGGGCAAGACGGATCAGATGGGCACGGTGAATCTGATCACTCCCGCCAAGCGCCGCGCGGCGGCCGCACTGGTGAAGGAGGGTCTCTCAGTCTCGCTTTCGCGGGACGCGGAGACCGTCAAATCGGCCGCCAATCCGCAGCCTTTCGGACATGCCATGATCTCGACAGGCCTCGATGCCAACCCCATGTTCGCCATGGACACCTACACCATCAGTTATCACGGCCAATCGATCACTCATTTCGACGCGCTCTCGCACATGTTCCATCAAGGCAAGGTCTACAACGGCTATTCGCAGAGCGAAATCAATACGAAAGGCGCGGGTCAATTGGCCGTTACCGCGTACAAGAACGGCTTGGTTTCGCGTGGGATTCTGATGGACATTCCACGGTTGAAAGGCGTGCCGTATCTGGACCCGCCGGCCGCCATCCTGCCAGCGGATCTGGATGCCTGGGAAAAGAAGGCGGCGGTCAAAGTGGCCTCTGGAGACATCGTTCTCATTCGCACCGGGCACTGGGCAAGACGGCGCGCAGTGGGCGCGTGGAACACGGAAAATGGAACGGCCGGAATGCATCCGAGCTGCGCCCGCTGGTTCCATGAGCGCGGCGTATCGGTGGTGGGCAGCGAAACGCACGGCGAGTTCATGCCTTCCGCGGCGGATGGCTCCAAATTTCCACTGCACCAACTGCTCCTCATCGCGATGGGAACGCCGCTGTTCGACAACTGCGATCTCGACGCCTTGAGCGAAGCGGCGGCGGCGCGCAACCGTTGGGAGTTTCTTTTCGTAGCCGCGCCGCTCGCCGTACCTGGCGGCACCGGCTCCCCTCTGAATCCGATCGCGATATTCTAGGTAGACTGAGGGACCCTGGGATGCAATCTTTTACCGAAGTTTTCGCCGCTCCGTGGCCGTGGTACGTCGCCGGCCCGGTGATTGGACTGTTCGTTCCCGCCCTGTTGATCGCCGGCAACAAAATGTTTGGCGTTTCCGGCAACCTGCGGCATCTGTGCTCCGCGCTCCTTTCCGGCCAGGTCGAGCATTTCCGATACGACTGGAAGCGCGCCGGGCTATGGAATCTACTTTTCGTGGCGGGCGCAGGTCTGGGTGGCTACCTTGCATCGAACCCGGGGGGAACGCAAGATATTCAGATCTCGGAGCAGACGCGGCTTGCCCTGATGAACCTGGGCATTCATGACTTCTCCGGGCTCGCGCCGCGCGAGGTGTTCAGTTGGACTGCACTGTTTACGTTGAAAGGATTTGCTTCGGTCGTCCTGGGCGGATTTCTCGTCGGCTTTGGCACGGCGTATGCCGGAGGATGCACTTCCGGCCATGCGATTTCAGGCCTTGCGGACCTTCAGTTGCCGTCCTTGGTCGCCGTGGTAGGCTTCTTTGCCGGCGGCCTGATTGCAACGTATTTCATTCTTCCAATGGTGTTGTGAACGATGCCGGCAAATGACCAGAACGTGAAGCGGCGCTGGCTGGGCTGGATCGCCTGGCTGTCCTATCCCGCGCTAGGCGTCTGTTTTGGGATTACGTTGACGAAGTCTGAAGTGCTTTCCTGGTTCCGCATCCAGGAGATGTTCCGGTTTCAGTCTCCACGAATGTACGCGATCATCGCATCGGCAGTAATAGTCGCCGCCGTTTCCATGGCGCTCATCAGAAGATTCGGTTTGAAAACAATCCTGGGCGAACCTATTACGGTTCCGCCGAAGAGCATGGGGCTCGGCGTTCGCTATCTGGCCGGCGGAACGATATTTGGCCTGGGCTGGGCGCTCACGGGCGCTTGTCCGGGGCCGCTTTTCGCACTCGTCGGCAATGGCATCACCGTCATGATTGTGGCCATTGGCAGCGCGCTGATTGGAACCTGGTTGTATGGGTTCCTAAGGCCGCGGCTCCCACATTGACCACATCACTCCCCGCCGGGGGAACAACCCCAACAGCCTTTCAGGCGCGTCCGGCGAGATCCATAATGACGATGGATACAATCCGTTGCGGCCGTGATCGCCCAGCGGTTTCCAAGTCATCCCACTATCGATGGATCGGAACGTCTTCCCGTTCTGCACGGCAAATGCCTCGCCGGGACGCGATGGATGGAACAGCACGATGCTCACCGTTCCCCATTCCAGACCGCCTTGAACCGGGCTCCAGGATTTGCAGCCGTCTGTCGATCGAAACAAGGCGTGTGACGTTCCGGCAAGTGCCACCGCGCCGGATTCCAGCGCGAGTCCGTATGCCAGCGCACCGTCTGGCAAGGGTCCGCAGGGAGTCCAGTAAGTACCCTTGGCATCGGATAGGAACACGCCGCTAGCAGTAATCGCCGTGGTTCCGGCGACACCTGAGCTTTGCAAAACGTTCACTCGATCGGATCCGGTGGAAAGCCGCAGCGGAGTCCATGATTTTCCGCCATCGGCGCTGCGGAACAATCCGGATTCCAGCCCGAGCAGCACGACGCCGCCAGGCAATGCCAGAAGCGCGGAAATGTCCGGCCCAAGAGCAGTGGCGGCATTCCAACTCTGTCCGCCGTCCACAGAACGGTACAACCTACTCGTCCCCGCCGCGAAGACGGATTTTGCGTTGTCCGGCGAGGCCGCCAAATGGCGGATGTTCTCCTCCTTGGGCATTCCCGTGCCTTGCGCTCGTGCCCAAGTGACTCCCAAATCGATGCTTCGGAAGACGCCGCCGGACTCCGGTTCGTAGATGCTGGCAGCATACAGTGCTCGACGCGCACCGGACATCCGCGTCAGATTCCGGTTTGAGAACCCCACGTTGATGGCGGCCAGAGTTTCCCCGCCGTCGCGGCTGACAAGGAGCCCGCCATCGGTGGAGGCAAAGTAGATTCTGCTTGTCTCCGCGGGGTCGAACGCAATGGATTTGATGGCGTGATTGGAGACACGCCGCCATATCGCGCCCTCATTCGACGATTTCAGAAGTCCGGCGCTGGTGGCGGCGAACACTGTAGTTGTTTGACGCGGATCGAGAGCGACATTGTATACGCGGAAGGAATCACGCGGCGTGGGAAGCCGGGCCCACAGCCCTCCCTGATCGACGCTTCGATAGACGCCGCCACATGCGCCGGCGAACACAACGTCCGGTTGTTTGGCATTCACGCGGATACTAAACACGTCGGAATCATCCAGCATTCCCGTGTGGATCGACTTCCAAGTTCCGCCGCCGTCCTGCGTCCGCCACGGTAGGCGCAATGTGCCTGCGTACAGAGTATTGCGATCGGCCGGATGGAAGGCGAGCGAAACCACGGGGTTCAGTTCGGTGTTGCCTTGGGGAGAGATACGACGCCAGGAATCTCCCCGGTCCGTAGTTAGATAGATGCCTTCGTCAGTTCCCGCGGCAATGACGCGAGCGTCAGACTCCCAGATAGCCAGTGCCCAGATATTCTTTCCTCGCATGCCCTCCAGCCGAGTCCAGGATGCGCCGCCATCCATCGTCCTGTAGACTCCGGCTGTTTGATCGCCTTCCATGCCGGCGTACCAGGTTCCTACTCGCGTGGCATCGATCTCAAGCGCGTGCAGAACGCCTTGCAACTGACCGGGGAAGGCAAGGTGAGACCAGGAGTTGCCGGAGTTTCGGGAAACAAACAACAACGCGTTGCGTGTCGCCGCGACAACGGTTCCACGCTCTTGAGGACTCACACGAACAATCTCGGCCGCCCCGCCATAGGGACCGCTAGCCTGCCATTCAGAGCTTTGTGCGGAAACACAACTCGCGCATGCGAGAATGCAAAGTACTGCGATTTTTCTCACAGCTGTCCTAGTTGGGACAGCCCTTTGCTTTCACCCCTGCTGCTGGCAGAGCCTTGGGCGCACGCACGCCTTGGGGCATGTTGGCGCCGCCGGGAACTACCCAGATTTCCACGCGGCGGAACTGCGCGCGCTGATCGGATGCGCTCAGCCCTTGACCGGGCCTTTCCTTTACGTTGGTGGAAGTGCCGCACATCTCCGGCTTGAGCGGAGACGATTGGTCCGTGCCCACCCAATCTCCACTCACGCGGCTCAACTCCAGTTGCGGGCAGATTCCCGTGCCGGCGCTCAATACCGCGGCGGCGTTGAGAACGCGCTGCTGATCAAGGGCCGTGCTCTTCTCCGCAGCGTCGCGATGGCCAATGAGAATTACTCTTGCGTCCGGATCGTTGCGAAGCATCGGCGTTAATTCTTCAATCAGCAGCCGCTTTCCACAGTTATTCACACGCGAGCTGTTTGCGGGATAGATGATATCGGACAGCCGCCGCGCTACCGGCTTCAACGTAACCGTAACCGCCGCCTGTGCCGAACCTGTCTGTCCGCGGCGATCGGTCGCAGTCGCAGTGATGGTCACGGTCTTGGTCTGAAGGCGGCTGTTGTTGGAATCGAACCCAACGCTTGCGGAGTTGAATGTGGTTCCGGTAATAGTGCCCTCTGTGGCCGTGTAGCGAATATCCGCCGGTTCGCCACATTCGGAGGCGGTGGCGGTTGCGGCAAGCGGCAGGGTCGCGCCTCTCTCGATGCTCGATGGCGAAACGGAGAATTGTACTGACGGCGCCTGGTTCCCTCGCATGCGAATGGTAACCGGGCTCGCGGTTGTCGAAGCGCCTCCGGCTGTCGCCCGTAGCCCAACGGTAAGTTGACCGGTGCGGCCTTGCGTCGGCAGCTGCAGCGTAGGAGAGTTTCCGCCGGCGGGCTGTCCGTTCACTTGCCATTGATAGGCCGGAGTCAATCCGCCTTCGCTTACCGTCGCCATGGAGCGCAGCGTTACGGTATCGCCAGGGCAAGCGTCGGCCGCGCCTTGAATTGCGGAGAGGCGAACGGTCACGGGCGGTTTTTCGGGCTTCGGTTCCGGAGCAGGCGCTGGGGGCGCTACGGCAACGGGAGGAGCGGGGATGGTCTCGGATGGAAGTCCCCACCGGAAGATAATTCCTCCGCTAACCTGCAACGAAAGCTCCGTTCCGGCCCTGCGGATAAACACCGCGCCGGGACCAGTGACATAGTCAGGCAGGTTGAAATGCGGAGTCTGCAGCCACATTCCGCGCACGTCAAAGCGAAAGCCGAGATTCCGTGTTGCGTAAATCTTGAGCCCGCCTCCGTACAAAAGCCCTGGCCCTGTTTTTGTTCCAAGCCTTGTCGCCTGACTGTAATTGGGCGCTTGCCCGGTGAGGATTGTATCCCTGGTGGGCTCAAAGATGGACATCACCGGCCCGGCAGTTACGAAGGGACGCACCCTGGACTGTCGCGGCGTCAAGTACAGCATGGGATTGATGGCGACCTGATAATTGCGCGATGGAAACGCAAGCGATGGCGGAGCGGCGGGGTTCGCAACTTGAAGCCGCAGATCGCTCTTGGCCATCGTGAAGCTCTCTTCAAAGCCCCAATGCTGCGAGAAATCCTGTCCGAAACGTACGCCGTAAATGAAATCGTTTTCGACCTGATAAGAACCGGTGCGGTTCTTGTACCACTGGTAACCGCCAAACGGGTTCACTTCAAAAGAGGCATATTGCCCGAAGGCCGGCAGGGCCAAGCAAAAGACGGCGAGGGCGTTCCGATATTTCATAACTTCCTACTTCGTTCCTATAATTGCAATTACGCAACCAGCCTCAGAATCTCCTTCATCGACTCGTGCGACTTCTGAACTTGTATTTCTCCGAAGATGTGCGTTTCCAAGCCGACCTTCTCTTTATACCCGTCCTTGACCAGAGTATCCAATATGGTCTTCCAATCCAGTTTCTCCGGATAGTCGAGAACGGTCTTGCCTTTGATCTGCACGTTCAGGATGCGCTTTTTCGGCAGCAAGTTATAGCCGAGCGGGAAAGGCTGCTCCTTGAACGCCATTCCGTTCATGGGATCCCAATTGATGGCGACCCATTTCGACGGGATCATCTTCGCCAACTGCGCCATCTCCGCGCACGTGCCGACATTGCATGCTCCTTCGTTTTCGATGAGCAGATAGGTTTTTTCTTTAGCGGCGATTTCGGCCATCTCGGCGATAATCTCGGCGATGCGCGGGAGTGTAGATTTCGGATCTTCGCCGCGCCAGCCTGTAAACACGCGAACCTTATCCACGCCCAATACCTTCGCGGCATGAAGCGCCTTCTTTAGATCTTCAATGCGCCTTTCAAAGCGCGCCGTCTCGGTCTTGACGCGCGCATCGCGTTTTTCGGAGGCCTCTTTCATCCAGCGCGTAGGCATGATTCCCGGCACGTACACTTTCAACAGGCTGGTGTTGAGGAACGAAACGCGGATCCCGTTTTCGTCCAGCAGCTTCGCTTCGGCACGCAGCTCCGCTTCGGGAAGAGCGAAGTATTCTCCCCTCTTACCCGGCACCTGGCGCAACTCCACCCAGCGCAGGCCGTATTGTTTCGCAAACGCGACAGCGCCCTGGCTGGAGCGGGCAATTTCGTCGGTGATCGCGCTGATCCGCGACACGTCGATGCGCCCTTTCGCAAACAATGGAAGGGAAGCGGCCGTAGCCGCGAGCATCGATCGGCGTGTAATCATAGCAATCCTCTGCGACCTATCATAGCCTTTACTGTTTGATGATTTGGCCGTCGCGCTTGCGGACTTCGCCCCAACCGCCATTGAGGTCCTTGCGCGAACCGCGTTCGTTGTCGCCGAAGGGGTACTTGGCGGCCAGTTTCTCATCCACTTCAATGCCCCAACCCGGCGCTTCGTTCGGGTAGAGATAGCCATCCTTCATCACGGGACAGCCTTTAAACACTTCCTGCAACCGCTCGTTGAACGGCGAATACTCCTGGACGCCGAAGTTGTAGCAGACCACGTCCAGCGTGACGTTCGCCATGTGGCCGATGGGTGACACATCGCCCGGTCCATGCCATGCGGTGCGCACGGCGAAATGTTCCGCCATCGCCGCCATCTTGCGGCACGGCGTGAGGCCACCGGCTTGCGAAACATGCACGCGAATGTAATCGATGAGGCGTTCGGCAATGAGCGGCGACCATTCGTGCGGGCTGTTGAACAACTCGCCCATCGCCTGTGGGGTCGTCGTGTGCTGCCGGATCAACCGGTACCACGCGATATCCTCCGGCGAAAGCACATCTTCCAGGAAGAAGAGTTTGAACTGCTCGACATCCTTGGCGAATTGAAGCGCCTGCGTGGGGTGCACGCGCTCATGCACATCGTGCAGTAATTCGACTTCGTCGCCCAGCTCTTTGCGGCACGCTTCAAACAGCTTCAATGCGCGGCGGATGTAATAAGCCGGTTCAAACACCGGACCCTTGTGCAGGGCTTTGACAGCCGTTGCTGTTCCGCCGCGGCCCGCGCCGTAGCCATCCATACCGGGCACCCCGACTTGTACGCGCACGTGGCGGAACCCACGAGCCATGTAGCTCTTGGCGCTCTCCACCACTTGCGCGATCTCACCGCCGCTGGCATGCCCGTAGCAATCGGCCGCTTCGCGCACCTTGCCGCCCAAGAGCTGATAGACAGGCATGTTGGCTTGACGGCCCTTAATGTCCCACAGCGCCTGATCGACGCCGCTGATGGCATTGTTCAACACCGGGCCGTTGCGCCAGTACGAGGAGTTGTACATGGCCTGCCAGGTATCGTCGATGCGGTCGGCGGGTTTTCCGATGAGGAACGGCCGCAGATATTTCTCAACAGCCGGAACTACAAGGTCGGCGCGCTGCGTGAAGCAGGCGCAGCCGTAGCCGTAAAGACCCGGCTGATCGGTGATCACCTTGACCACGGGAAGGCGCAGCCCTCCGGGCGCGGTCTGAATGACCTGCACATCCTTGATCTTTGGCGACGGCAATCCGCGAACGGCGCGCGCGACTTGCTCCTGCGCGGCAGCCTCGCGCTTCGTCATCCAACTACCGGCCGCGGCGGCGGCCACCAGCTTCATCAAGCCTCTTCGATTCACGGGATCCTCCTAGGGGAACCTTTCCAATCTACTACGCCTGCGAGCCAAGCTTCCATCGCGGCGCGATTTGATCCGTCTCGTCCGAAGTAATCAGGAAGTCGAGCAGACGGTCTTTCCACTCGCGAACGACACTTTGCGTCGCGGCCTCTCCATAGAGATTGCGCTCTTCGTTCGGGTCGTTTTCCAGATCGTACAGTTCGCCACCGTGGCCCGGATAGTAGTTCAGTTTCCAACGGCGGCCGCGAATCATCTTCGCGTCGGGATGCAGTATGCCGCCAACGCCTTGGCCCGGGACGTAAGGAAGATCGAGGCCGCCATTCGTGATCACCTCGGGCATGACATTTTCGGCGAAGGCAAACTCGCGCGGTGACGCCGTGAGCAGCGAGCGCCCCTGAATTTCCTTACGCGGCGGCAATCCGCACAATTCCAGAAGCGTAGGCAGTACGTCCACCATCTCTACGAGTTCGTTATTCTTGCCGGGTTTCACGCGCTGCGCAAAGGAAAGCAGAAACGGCACGCGAACGCTGGACTCAAAGAAAACATTCTTGTCCACCAAGCCGTGCTCCAGAAGCTGATCGCCATGATCGGTGGTCAGCAGGACAACTGTGTTTTCGACTTTACCGGAGCGTTCCAATTCGTCCAGGATCAGCCCGATTTCTTTATCGATCATCGACACCGACGCGTAGTAGCTGCGGTAGATCCATTGCAGCCGCGTGCGATCCATTTCGTTCTGCGGGCGGCGAAGAATTTGTCTCTGCACAGGCAGCGGCAGCTTGTGAATATCGTCCAGTGTGTAGCGCCGGGGAAGTGGAATCTCGACGCCGTCATACATCGAATCGAAGGGCTCCGGAACCGTGTACGGCGCGTGCGGCTTAAAGAAGGAGCTGTGCAGAAAGAACGGTTTCGTGCCGCCGGCGAAGTCGCGCAACATGCGGCGCGTTTCCATTCCGGTCCACGCGGTGACCGTTTGTTCGTATGGCAGCGCCCCGCGAAACGGATTCTTGCCGGGCAGGGGTTTGGTGGCGTGGTAGTTACGAACATTCACCCACGCGGCATAATCCGAGTAGTCGTCCCGGAAACTTGTGCCATCGTCGAGGAGAACTTTATCCCAACCCATGGAGCGCGCGTGTGCGGCCGTCGGCGGGTGGTAGTGTAATTTTCCAACCGATCCGGTTTGATAGCCACCCTCGCGGAACATTCGCGGCGCAAGCGTTTCGCGGGAATCGAGCGGCGTGTAGTTGACTCGATTCTTGTGGCTGTGCGGATAACGTCCGGTGAAATAACTCATGCGGGAAGGCACGCAGACCGGCGATTGAACGAACGCTTGCTGAAAGTTCCGCGAACGCGCGGCAAGACCGTCCAGATTCGGCGTCCGGATGAGACGGTTGCCGTTCGCGCCGATGCAATCGAAGCGATGTTGATCCGTCATGATCCAAAGAACGTTCGGAGAAGTGGCAGTCTGAGCGAATGCCGCTGGTGCGGTGAGAATTTCCCGGCGGGTCATGGCAACCTATCTGCGAACGATCACGCGGGAGAGATCACCCCGTGAGGCGGCGTTCGTCCATGCGAAGATATCGCCAAACGCGGCCCGATGCAAGCCGCCCGCTCCCTGGCCATCGGCGTTTGCGACCCCGAGCGCAAATGTCTTGGTGTCGATCAGGATGAGATTCGCACGCCCTGTCTGACGATCCAGAGCGGAGGCGAGCAGCAGACCTTCATCCTGCGTCAGTGCAATTCCTGCGGGATCTCCCAATCGCAAGCCGGAAGCCAGCTTGAGGATGGAGCGACCGGAAATGCGGAACACGGAGCCCGCACGATCGGCGATGTAGATGTCGCCATTGCGCGCCACGGCGATGCCATCGGGCGATTGCAGCGGCTCGCCCTTCCAAAGAATAACGGGCGGACGGACACTGCTTGCCGGAAGACGGAAGACCGCGGGCACGTTATCGCGAGGATCGCGCCCGGTGAAATAGAGCACATCATCGGCATCCTCGCGGGTTACAACGAGACTTTGCGGAAGGTGCGCCAGTGATTGCGGCAATTCGTCAATGGATGCGCCGTCCGCGCTTACGGAAAAAACGCGGCCTCTACCTTCTTCACCCGCGCGCGGATCGGCGATGAAGAGAGTACCGCTCGAAGGCGATATCGCAATGCCGCGCGGATCGACGAATGGTTTTCCCGCAGCCATCAACGCCGGTTCTCCGCCGTTGAAGGGAACGGTGAATATGCCGGGGCCGGACGCGTGGTCTGCCAGGAAGTAGAACAGAACGCCGTCGGCATCGGGCGTCGAATCTTTTGGCGAATCCAGGGAACGGGCCTCGGTTACGTTGATGGCTTCGTAGATCCAATCGTCACCAAATCTGGGGGGCGGTTGAATCGTGAGTGTAGCCCGTGCATCTCCTTCTTCCGTAACGAAGCTGCGATAGGTGGCGGTGCCGCCAAGATAGATGGCGTAGCTTTTTGTCGCTGCGGAGACGGTTCCCGTTTGCGTGGATTGTTGAGTGAGGCGATCAAGCGTGCCGGAGTACACTCCTTCGATACTTCCCGCACCGTTTTCCAGGCGAAAATTTGTAGAGATGGGAACGACACCATTCAACTGCGAGGGGAGGAACACTTGTGTTCCGCGTTCGGTGAATACTCCTCCCGAAATCGCTTGTGTTGCTTCCAGTCTCATTGCGAGTCGACCGTCCGCGAGAGCTTCGCGCACGGGCGCGGCTGAGGGAACGGCCAATGAGAACACAATCGCGCCGTCCTGCGCCGGACACAACGTCGCGGCGGTTAACAGAATCGCGGCGCGAATCGGGCCCGTCACTTTCCGGAAGCTTCGCCGATCATCTTCTTGACGCTGTCCAACTCGCGGCGCAGTCTGCCTTCCCGTGCCACCAGCGACACGACATACAGCGCGAGAATCAGCCACGCCGCGGCGAAGCCGTAGAACATGTAAGTGAAATTGCGTGAATCCATTGTCTGCTCCTTACAAAGCGTGCGCGTGACGGCGCAATCCTTCAATCTCCCGGCTCATCGCTTCCTGCCTCATGCGAAGCACTACCAACACGCTGGTCAGCAGAAGCAACGCAAAGAAGTTTTGATAGAGAATGCTTTCCATGGCCGGGTCCATGCGTCCGCCGCCGGTGCGGAAGCTTAACACCGCGCCGGGATGCTGCGTTCGCCACCAGTCGATGGCCTTGTACGTGATAACGACGCTGGCAAAGGCGAAGATGCACAACACGGCGGAGTTCTTGGCCCGCGCGGTTGGATCATCAATGGCGCGGCGTAGCATCAGATAACCGGCATAGATGATGCAGGTGATGAGCGCCCACGTCAGCCGCGGATCCCACGTCCACCAGATGCCCCAGATAATGCGCGCCCAGATCGACCCCGTGGTGAGTCCAACCACAGTGAACACGGTCCCCACTTCGACCGCCGACACGGCGAACGTATCGTAGACGAGATTCTTCTTCGTCAGATACAGAATGCTGGAAACGCCCGCCAGCAGGAACGCCGTGAAGCAGGTGAACCAGCTGGGCAAGTGGAAGAAGAGGATGCGGTAGATAGCCCCTTGCGCCGCCTCATCCGGAAGCCCGAGAAATATTTCGTGAACATTGCGGGCCAGCCACAAGCCCGCCACGATTCCCATAACGTACAGAATGTTGTTGCCCATGTTTGTCATCCCACCAGCACCACCTCGACCAGCGCCAGCGACAGCGAGGTGAAGATAATATCAAAACCGATAATCAACTTGAACCAGATCCAGTCGTCGGCCGGAATGGCCTCTCCATTAATCAAAATGGTGGACAGACGCATGGCCGCCATCAACACCGGGATCATCATCGGATAGATGATCACGGGCAGCATCAATTCGCGCATGCGCAGATTCACCGTGAGCGCGCTGAATATGGTTCCGATCACGGTCATGCCCCACGTTGCGGGCAGCATCACCGCGGCCAGCATCGCGGGCTGCCGCGCCCACTGCGTGTTGTACAGCACTCCGAAGATGGGCAACGTGACCAGTTCCACCAGCAGTAGAAGCACGTAGTTGGCAAATGCCTTGCCAAGAAACAATGCCGCGGGCGAAACGGGCGAGGCGACCAGCGCATCCAGGCAATCGTTTCCCAACTCGCGCGCGAAGCTACGATTCAGAATCAACGCCCCGGCGAAGGAGAACACCAGCCACAACAGTCCGCCCGACATTTCACGCATTTGATCGGCGGTGGGGTCGACCGCGAAACTGAACAAAACCAAAATCACGACGGCGAAGGAGATGGAAGCGTTGAGCGATTCTTTCGTGCGCAGCTCGCTGCGCAGATCTTTTCCGGCCACCGTCCATGTCTGGCGCGCAAACCGCATTAGCCCTCTCCGTATTGGCGGTAGAGCCAAGTGGGATCTTGCAGCATCTCGGCCGGACGCGGCCCTTCAAAAACCAACTTTCCACGATTGAGCAATGCGACTTTTGTGGCGAGTTCCATCGCTTCGCGCAGCTGATGCGTGGACATGATGATGGTTGCGCCGCGCTCTCTTGCCTCCAGCAGCAAACCTTGCAGCAACGCGATGGCGCGGTCGTCGAGCGCGGTAAACGGCTCGTCCAGCAGAAAGAGCGATGGGCGATGAAGGAACGCCCGGGCGACGGCCAGACGCTGCCGCATACCGCGCGAGAACTCGCGCACCAGCGAAGACGCCACGTGATCGAGGCCCGTGCGTTGCAGCCATTCCCGCGCGCACTCTCCTGGATTCTTCACCCCATAGAGATTGGCAAACAACAAAAGATTCTCGTAGGCGGAAAGCTCGTCGTAAACGCCGATGCCGTGCCCGAGCATACCCATTGCCTCCCGCGCCGAGGAGTGCCTGGGGTCCTTGCCGAAGATGCTGACGCTGCCCTGCTGCGCACCGAGCAAGCCCGCCAGAATTCGTATCAGCGTTGTTTTACCGGAGCCGTTACGGCCCAGCAAGGCGAGGCATTCTCCCTGCTCCACGGAAAGCCGTATGGCGCGCAACGCCGGGAAGTCGCCGTAGTATTTCCAAACGCCGTCCGCCGCGACGGCGCTCATGCGCGGCGTTTTCCTTTCGCCGGAGTAGCAGCCGCGGCAACAGGCTCGGCGATTTTTGCGTTGCCTTCGCGATAGTGCGCCACGAATCCCAATAGCAGTATGGCGAAGGCCAGAGCCAGCACCACCGGAAGTTTCGTATAGACGCGCGGCATCACTTCCTTGATTCCCGGACCTTCGTCGTCACCGGACGCCGCCGGCTCGCGAAGTGAGCCCGTGCCTTCTATCTCAACTTGAAAATCCTTCGCCGTGAGGTTGTAGATGGCTGCCTGCGTGGCGGGTTCGCGGCCCAACTCCGTGAGCCCCTCGCCTTTCAAGGAAACTCCGCGCGGAGTTACCAAACGCGTGGTGCCTTCCTTGTGCAGAATTTTTCCTTTGAAAACCGCGGGTGAAGGCAGAGGAACTTCATACGTCACCTGAAATCGAGTCTCGCCGGGCTTGATTGGGAAGTCCACGGAATAAATGCCCGCCGACTTCGTTGCTCCAGGTGTTCGCTCGATGGGCATGCCGTTGGGAGCGGTGCACATGATTCTTGCCTTGCCGCCGGTTGCCTCCGGCAAGTGCACCTTCACGGTACCGGCAGGATCGTTGTAAGTAAGTTTTCCGTTGTTTTCGTATACGATGTTCTCGCTGACCACCAGTTTGCCGTCAAAGGGTTCGAACAGCAGCATGTGCTGGGTAACTTTCGCATCACCCGGCTTCGCCTGCGAATGGAACACTTCGACCACGATATTCGTTCGCGGCGTGCCCGGAGGCATCATCTTGTTGTAGGTGACGGCTTCGAAGGCGGCTTGGATCAAATGGGGCCCTGGTCCGGGAGTCATTTGGAATTGGAACTTGCCCGCCGCATCCGATTTCACCGTTTCCAGCGATTCCATGCCGGCTTCGCCGAGTTTGTAGATGCTGACCGTCGCCCCGCCCTGCGGTTGGCCTGTCGTGCGATTGATCACCGTGCCATCCACGGCAGCGCAGAGCGGAAGAGCCACTAGAAATGCGATCCACTTCATGCCGCGTCTCCCGTCATCGGTTTTCCGCATTCGCCACAGAACTTCAGCGCGCGATCGAATGTAGCTTTGCAGTGCGGGCATACGTTGGAAGCAGCAGCCGGCGCAGGCGTTGTGGCGGGCGCGGCGGCTTTTACCGCCTTTCCCGTGAGTCCATCGATTTGCGTGAGCACCTTCGCCAATTCGCTCTGCAATTCGAGTTTCGTCTTTTGATAATCCTCATCGGACAACTTGCCGACACGATACTCGAATTGAAGATCGCGAAGGTTTTCGTAAATCTGCGCCTTGCGCTCCTCCAAATGTTGAGCGGGAGAAGGGGCAGTCGCGGGCAGCAAATCCTTTTCCCGGACATAGAGAGCCATTAGTAAGGCTCCCGCGATGAGTACAGTGGCAGCGGCAATGAGCATGCGGTCTATTCCAGCCTGGTGAGTTCCTTTTCGATTTGACTGTGGTAGCGGTCAAGGGCGGCCTGATCGATGCGCGGAGTGAACCCCGCGGGTCTGCGGTAGCGCCCTACAAACCAGTAGATCAGCCACAGCCCCACTCCGATAAATGCGAACGGCATCACCCAACTGAGCAATGGAAACCCTTCCGTCGGCGGAACCGCGAGTGCTTTCTTTCCCTCGCGCTGCACAAAGTCGGCGACTATCGCATCGTCGCTTGAGCCCGCCGATTGCATTTTCGCGATCCGCTCCCGTCCCGGCGCGGAGTAATGGCAGCCAAGCATTTGACAGGTGGCTACCGTGTTCTTACAGGAGCCGCACAAGCAGGCGAGCCGGTCGCCAACCCCGCGTATGGCGGGAGTCAGCATATCGGAAGTTGTCTGTGCCAGGCAGAGCCCCGTCAATAGGACCAGCAGCAGTTTATTGAGATACCGGTTCATTCTGTTTCACATATCCGACGGTCTCGGTGCGCAGATACTGCATCTTCACCTTCGGCGGCACCAGGCAGATCAACGTCCCGGCTAACAGCACGTAGAAGCCCACCCAAATCCAAGTTACCAGCGGGAAAACGTACGACTGAATGATCGCCATATTTCTGCCGTCATTCGTCACGCCCGCGAAGTTGAGGTAGAGGTCCTCATGGAGCCTGCGCCGGATAGCTACTTCTGAGGTAGGCTGGCGGCTTGCCTTGTATACACGCTGCTCGGGTTCCATCGTGCCAATCACGCTGCCGCCAACACTCACATCGACAACGGCCTTGCGCCAGGAATAGTTCTCGTTATCGCCGTCCAGAAGATCGCGGATTTTCAACTCGTAACGGCCGATGTGGAACGCGTCGCCGGTCTTCACATCGTTGGTGGCATCCTTGTTGAAGGCCGCACCGGTGAAGCCGAGGAACAGAAGCACGATGCCCATGTGCACAATGTATCCGCCGTAACGTCGCGTATTTCGATGAGTCAGCTCCAGCATTGCGGCGATCAGATTCTGCCCGCTCTTGGCGGCGATGGCGCGTCCGCCCTTGAAAAACTCAATGGCAACCGTCGCGGTGACGAACATGCACAAGCCCAAAGACATAGAGGCGTAGAAATGACGGACGCCGGAAATCAGCAGCGCCGCAATCACAACCAAGCCCGCCACGGATGGCCAGAAGAAAGCGCGTTTGAGGCTCTCCAAAGAAGATCGACGCCAGGCGATGAGCGGGCCCACTCCTGTTAGGAACAGCAGAAAGAGGCCGATGGGAACGTTCACCCGATTGTAGAAGGGCGCATCGACGCTGATCTTCTCGCCCGTGACCGCTTCCGAAATCACCGGGAAAATGGTGCCCCACAGAACGGCGAAACAACTTGCCAGAAGGATCAGGTTGTTGAACAGGAAACTGGACTCGCGCGAGATCACGCTTTCCAGTTGGGCTTCACTCTTGAGATACTCCAGCCGGTCCAGAATCAGGTACACCGTACCCGCGATTCCCACCGCCAGGAAAACCACAAAATATTTGCCGATCGGCGATTGCGCGAAAGCATGCACGCTGCCTACAATGCCGCTGCGCGTGAGGAAGGTTCCGAAGATACACAGGAAGAAGGTGGCGGCGATGAGCACCATATTCCACACCTTCATCATGCCTTTCTTCTCTTGCATCATTACGGAGTGCAGAAAGGCGGTGGCCGTAATCCACGGCAGCAGCGAAGCGTTTTCCACCGGATCCCAACCCCAGTAGCCGCCCCAGCCGAGCACCGCGTAAGCCCATCCCGCGCCAAGCAACACCCCGCTAGATTGAAAGCCCCATGTGATGAGAGTCCAGCGGCGAGTGGTGTGAATCCACGCGTCTCCGGGTTGTTTCGTAATCAGCGAAGCCATGGCAAATGCGAACGGCACGACAAATCCGACGTAGCCCATATAAAGCGTCGGCGGGTGGATCGCCATCGTCCAGTATTGGAGCAGCGGATTCAATCCATTGCCGTCGGGAACTTCCGTGATTCCCTTCCCCACCGCTAACACCTGGAACGGATTCTCGATGAAGGTAATCAGGATCAGGAAGAAGCACAGGACCGTCATCAGAATGCCCGTAACGTAAGGCATCATGTCGCGCAGTTTTTTGCGGTTCGTGAACACGACAACCGCCGAATAGGAGGAAAGAATCCAGGACCAAAGCAGGAGCGAGCCTTCCATGCCGCCCCACCATGCGGCGAATTTGTAAGTGGTGGGCATGGCGCGGTTACTGTGTTTAGCGACATAGGCAAGCCGGAAGTCGCCCGCGATGAGCGCGTACACCAACAACGCCGAAGCAGTGGTGAGAAGGAACCAAATGCTGTACACAGCACGTTGGCCGCTTAACGCCAGCACGGGTCTGTTCGTGCGTACGCCGGTAATGGATGCAAAGACGGAGTAGATGGACAGGCAAAATGCCAGTAGGATCGCGATCGCGCCCAGATTCTCCATGGGTTCTCCTTGTTCGGTTAGAAAGCGCTCTTTTGCTGGTAGACGGGAGGGCCCTGCTGGCCGGGCTTGGCTTCATACTTCGAAGCGCATTTCGCCTGGATGCGGCTGGCGTGAAACACCCCATCGGGACCAAGTTTGCCGTCGGCGACCGCTTGCGCGCTGTCGCGGAAGGTGTCCGGCAGCGGCTCCGTGCCCTCATAGACCACCTTGAGTTGCTTTGTCTCCTCCGCCAGCAGGAACTCCACTTCTTTCCCTTTGCGCAATATACTGCCAGGCTTTACGTCGCCTGCCACGCGCAGACGCTTTACTTTGGCGTCCGGGCTCAAGGTCTCCAGTTCGGCAACCGTCTTGTAGTAAGTTTTCGTTTCGTTGACTCCACCCACGGCGAGCCACACTAAGGTTCCTACTATCAATACGATCAACAGGGCGAATTTTGCGTATGTATGCATGTTTAGTCCCTCGAAGGAACAGTATAGCGCTGTAGGGGAAGGGGTGCCTTTCCTATCTT
>JACPVQ010000037.1 GCA_016191645.1 Candidatus Solibacter usitatus | reverse complement strand
GCGCCGCAGCCGGCGTTCATGAACTCGACGTTGAAGCTGGCTTGCGTGCCCGAGCCGATGTTGAAGGTGTCGGTGTTCCGGCCCTGCAGGCGGAAGACGTTCAGCGGGTTGCTATAGCTCATTCCGGCGATGATCGCCTTGGGAAATGTTTCCGTTGTGTTGAAAATAGCCGGAGCCATGTTGAATCCGAAACGAGCTTCGTTGGTGAAGTAGCCGGAAGGACTGAACCGCCACTGCAACGAAAGTAGTTTGATGGCTTCGTCATTGGCGACGCGCGGCGCAAGCGCATAGCCATTTTCCAAATCGGGCCGGTCCAGCGCATCGCTGTTCCAGATATAGGAAGTGGAGAATGAATTCCTGGTGGACAGAAGATAGTCCAATTTCGTCGTCGCGTTGTTGCGGATGCGATTGTTGCGAATGAGGTAGGAATAGCCCGCCGTGTTTCGCAGCAGATTCTCACGGCTGTCGCCAATGAGGAAGTTATTAATCTTTTCCGGGCCGGGTATCTTGCCCAGAAGCTGCGCCATTGCCGCATCGGCGCTCACGCCGGCCGCCTGGAGAACGTTCACCTTGCGCAGAGTTCCAGCAGTGTCCGTGTATGTGAATATGCCCTGACGGGCGTCGGCGGTCAGAATTGTCCGGCTGGCCGTGCTCTGCTGATGCAACCGGAAGGCCTCAAAGTTGAAGTAGAAGAAAAGTTTGTTCTTCCAGATGGGGCCGCCGATGGATCCGCTGATCTGATTCTGATTCAACCGCCCCAGCGCAACGTTGTTTCTGTTGTTGAACCAGCTGTTCGCCGCCAGGAAGCTGTTCCGATTCGTCCAAACACCCTTGCCATGAAACTGATTGGTGCCGGAAGGCGTGACGATGGTCAACTGCGCGGAACCGCTGCCGAGCGCGGGGTTCGTATTCGACGTGGCCAGCGTCATCTCTTCCACCTGATCGAGAAGGAGGAGGTTGGGAAGAAAATCCAGCGCATTGGTGCGAATGAAGTTGTCCTGGATATTGATTCCATCGAGGGTCACGTTGGAAAAAGAAACGCGCTGCCCGTTAATTGCCGTGTTGCCGCGAGCCGTTGTGTTCACGCCGGCCTGAGTTCCGATGAAGGCCAGCGGGCTGCGGTTGAGACTGGGCAGGTTCTCAATCTGGCTGCGAGTTATCGTGGTCGCCACTTCGGCGTTGGTGAGATTCACCACGTCCGACGATTCGCGCACTTCCACGCTTTCCGCAACCGTGGCGATGTCCAGCTTCACGCTGCCAACGCTCAACTCGCGGCCCGGATCGACCTTCAGCTTTTTTGTTACGCTTTTTTGAAACCCTTTGGCCTCTACCACCAGATCGTAGGTTTCGGGGCGCACGGCTGGAATGGTGAACAGGCCCTCCGCTGTCGTGCTGGTGGAGAAGATCGAACTGTTGGAGCCAGCCAGTTGCAGGACCACACTGGCACCCGGGATTGGCGCGTTCGCGGCATCCACCACGGTGCCTTGAACACTACCCGATTGCGAATGAGCAAGAGCGGCCGAAAACAGAGCCGCCGCAACAATACGAAGATGCATGGAGATCCTCCTGAAGACAACTGACTATGCAACAAGTATAACGAACAGTGGAAACACACGTTTCGCGTGAAACGGATGGGTGAGGTGAGTTGTGTACCCTACGACCTGCGGCAAAACGCCTTAGTCCGTCGATTCGAGGACCAGGACAAACTCGCCGATGATGCGAAAACGATCCTCGCTGTCCAGGTCCCAGGACTCAAAGTCGGGATTCAAGGGCTCCAGCGTAATGCGTTGGTGCGCCCATTCTTCGCCGGATGCTTTTTTCTCGCTGCGGTAACGTTTGACGGTGTAGCGTCCGCCGGATTCGGAAAGGTCCTGGCGTTCCACTAATAAGAGTTTCCCCTGCCGCGATCCCGTGACGCCGGCGCGGAAGACGCAAATGCTGCCGTCGGGAATGCGCGGTTCCATGGAGCGGCCTGTGATCCGCGCCAGGAACATGCGTTCGTCCAAACGCAGCGACGCGGGAGTCTCCACCCACTCGCCGGCCTCCACTTCGTTGTCTTCCAGAAACTTTCCGGCGGCGACGCTGGCGGAATAAAGCGGCAGGTGGGTACGAAACGGAAGTACCGCGGGGCGGACGTGTTCCCGGTACAATCGCGATGCGGTGGCTTGTAGATCCTGCGAAAGCACCTCCCGGCGGTCCGTAATGCGGATGGCATGAGAGAGAAAATCCTCGCAATGAGCGAGCCACTCGCCGGCCCCCATCTCCCGCATCTTCGTTTCGAAATCGGCGGCGAGATGTTCGAGAACTTCGGATTCGTCGCCAGCCCACTGTTCCCAGTCGCGGCGAAAGCGCAATGCGAAGTCACGTGTTCCGGGTTGATAGACAATCACACCCGCCGCTACCGGCGTCTCGCCGGGTAGCGCCGCTTCCACCACGGAATAGCGAGCGAGAGTTGTCGCGATCATCTAGTTAATCCATCGGCCGGAAACGAACGAATCTTAGCCGCGCGTAAACGCGAGTAAACGCCAGTATTGGGTTTTTGCGTTCGCGTTCATTCGCGTTCACGCGCGGCCCAATTCTTCTTACGGATTCGCCGGGTAATACCCCTTGCGCGCGCGGATCTTCACTCCCGGCAAGGACGGCACCTTCACATGAATATTCCTGAAAACTTTTTTCGAGTCGTCCGATTCCGGAACGTACCGAATAATGTACTGCGTGGTGACTTCGCCGGCCACTGCCGCGATGCTGCGGAAAATGCCGCTCGCGATCTCGGCCGCGTACCCGCCGGTTCCCACTTTCAGCGCATAGTTGCCTTCATCGGAGGGCGTCGACAGATAACCACTGACATCCTTATATAAGCCCTGCAGCGGATAGAGCACGCGGCCGCCGGTATCTTCGGCCAACTTCGTGAGAATCTTCTCGCCTTCCGAGTTGAAGCCGAATGCCACGGTGCTGATTCCATAAATCGTCACCAGGTTGCGCTGCGCCAGTTCCAACACCTCGTCCATCGTCTTCTTGCTCGCGTTGTCGTGCCCGTCGCCGACGATGATCAGCACGCGCCGCGGTTCAATCGGCTCGCCCTTGATGAGACTGCGCTTGGTGCACGCCATGTAGATGGAGTCGAACAGCGCCGCTCCGCCGCTCGGCTTCAGCTTTGCAATCTTGTCCGTAATCTTGTCGGCGTCCTTGGTCGTGTTGACCATCAACTCCGCTTCGGTGTGATAGCCGATGAGGTAGCCGCTGTATTTGGAATCGCCGGGCAGCAGGTTCCACACCAGTTCGCGCGCGGCTTCCTGATAGGTCTTCCAATGCAGGCGGCTGGCGTTGGAGAGATCGAGCAGGAATCCCACCACCACAGGCTGATTGCGTTCGCGGGAAAAGTAGGAAATCCTCTGGCGCTTGCCTTCGTCGAAGATTTCGAAGTCGTTCTTATCCAGATCCGATACGAAGCGGTCCTTATCGTCGGTCACCGTGACGGGGACGATGACCTCGTTCACCGCGATCTTAATATTGGTCTGCGCGATCACCAGCATCGCGCCGCAGGACAGCAGTCCTAGAATTCCTTTGAGCATGATTCGGATACCGCCCCTTCGCTACCAGTATAACGGCAGGCGCGAAGCGGATTCTACCGCGCGAACTTTTGCACGCGCCAGTTCTTGATTTCGGCGACGTAGATGGCTCCCGCCGAATCCACCGCCAGATGATGCGCGAAATCGAGCTTGCCCTGCTCCTTGCCGAACTCGCTCAACGTGCCCAGCACCTGTCCGTCCAGGTTCAACTTCGAGATGCGATTGTTCTCCCCGTCAGCCATGTAGATCACGTTCTCCTTGGCGGCGTAATAGAGCCCCCAAGGCTGCCCGATGCCCGTCCATTTACCGAGAAACTTTCCATCGGCGGCGAAGATTTGCACGCGATTGTTGGTGCGGTCGGCGACGTACACGCGGCCGTTTCTGTCGATGGTGACATCGTGCGCGATGTCGAATTCGCCGTCGCCCGTGCCTTTCTTTCCCCAGTGCTGCACGTACGTGCCGTCTTTGCGGTAGCGCACCACGCGGGAGTTAACGTAGCCGTCCGAAACGTAGATGTCGCCGCTCGAATGAAACGTCAGCGCGGTGGGGCGGTTGAAGCCATACTTGCTGTCGTTGTTGCCCGCGGCATTGCCGGCCTGGGCCCACACTCTCCGCACGCGGCCGTCGGGACTCATTTCGATCATGGCGTGACCGGCGACGTCGATGAGCCAGATGTTCCCATCCGGACCGACGCGGATTCCATGCGACGATTTCACGGGGACGTCCGCCCATGCCTGCAGCATCTTGCCGTTCTTGTCGAATTGAATCACCGCGCGCTGCCCGCGATTGAAGACCCACACATTGTCGTTCTTGTCGACATCGACTCCCGACACCTCGCCGAAGTTCAAACCCTTCGGCAGTTGCGCCCAATCGCGAACCACTTTGTGCGGCAGCGCGGGAGCGGGTTTCGTTTGGGCTTCGAGTGAGAGGCCGGTTGCCAGCAGCAAAGAAAGAGGAAGCAGGTGCATGAGGCAGAGCGTATGGCATGGCGGGGGTTGGTGTCAACGGGGCGCGTCCTGGTTCCGGAGCATAGCAAAGTGGTAAATTCGTAGCATACAGTATACTTGACATTATCTTATTTTTAACATACGATAGTATACGTAATGAATACTCACTTCCAATCGCTACCGGTTGGACGCGCCCTGGCGAAGTTGGGGAAGGATATCCGCGATGCGCGGCTGCGGCGGCGGATTCCCGCGGCCATTCTTGCCGACCGCGCGGCGATCAGCCGCATGACTCTGTACCTGATCGAGAAGGGCCATGCCGCTGTTGGCATGGGACACTACGCCTCGGTTCTCATGGCGCTGGGATTGGTGGAGCGGCTGGCGGATGTGGCCGACGTCCGTCACGATGCGGTTGGGCTTGCGCTGGAGGAAGAGCGCTTACCGAAGCGGATACGGCTGCCGCGTGACGGCGGAAGGTTAAAGTGACGGCGGAAGGTTAAAGTGATGGACCGGCACACTCTTGTCTACATGGAGACTGGCGCGGGGGCTCGACTGGCGGGCCGCCTGTGGACTCGTGTGCGCAATCAACGCGAGAGCGCTACGTTTGAATACGACAAGAGCTGGCTCGCCTCGCCGGAGCGCTTCGCACTGGAGCCCGCGCTGCAACTGGGGCCGGGCCCGCATCACACCGCTTTCGATCAGACACTTTTCGGCGCGATCGGCGACTCCGCTCCCGACCGATGGGGGCGGATATTGCTGCGGCGCGCGGAACGGCGTCGCGCCGAACTTGCGAAAGAGACGCCGCGAACGCTGCGCGAGACCGATTTCCTGCTGCTGGTGGACGATGAATCCCGCTTGGGCGCGCTGCGCTTTCGCGCGGTCGAGAACGGGCCCTTTCTCAACGATGCCGCCGCCAAGATCCCCCTCCTCATCGAGGTTCCGCGGCTGCTGCTGGCGGCGGAGCGTTTCGTCGGCGATCGCGAGTCGGAGGAAGACTTGCGAATGCTGCTTGCCCCCGGCTCCTCCCTGGGAGGCGCTCGTCCCAAGGCGTGCGTGCGCGACCGCGACGCGCAATTGAGCATCGCCAAGTTCCCGCAAAAAGGGGATGAGGTGAATGTTGTGCTGTGGGAGGCAGTGGCGTTGGCGCTCGCGGCGAAGGCCGGAATCCGGCTGCCCGCGTGGCGACTCGAGCGAGTGGCGAAGAAACCGGTGCTTCTGGTGCGCCGCTTTGATCGCGCGGCGGGCGCGCGAATTCCCTTTTTGTCCGCTATGAGTATGCTGGGGGCGCGCGATAACGAGAGCCGCAGTTACATGGAGATCGTCGACGCGTTGCGTCGGCATGGGGCGGCGTGGAGAGAAGACGCGCGCGAGTTGTGGCGGAGAGTGGCGTTCAACGTCCTTATTTCCAATACCGACGATCACCTGCGCAATCACGGATTCCTTTACGCCGGACCGCGCGGCTGGCGGCTTTCGCCGGCCTACGATCTCAATCCGGTTCCCATCGATTTGAAGCCGCGTGTTCTGGCCACTTCGATTACAGTCGACGATGCCAGCGCATCGCTCGATCTGGCAATGGAAACCGCACCCTACTTTGGACTCGGCTTGAGCGAGTCGCGCAAGATTGCCGCGCAAGTGGCGAAGGCTACCTCGGCCTGGCGCAAGGAAGCCGCCAAAAACGGATTGACCAATCGCGAGATCGATCGCATGTCGTCGGCCTTTGAGCATGAGGATCGCAAAGCCGCAAAATCGACCGTACCGGCGTGATAGGATGTCATGCATGAGTACGTTACATCGTGTTGTTTTCGTTCTGGGCGCGGTGGGGATTGTCTTGACCGCACAGGAGTTTCGCGCCACCGTATCGGGCACCATTACCGATGCCCAAGGGGCCATCGTTCCCGGGGCCCGCGTGGAGGTGAAAAACCTTGCCACCAACGTTGCCGTGAGCACGGTGACCAACGAAACCGGCGTGTACGTTGCGCCGTTTGTAACTCCCGGCAATTACTCCATAGTCGCGACGCATGAAGGTTTCAAACGCGCGTTGCGCGACAACATCGAGCTGCGCGTGGGTGATCGCGTGCGCGTCGATTTCGCGCTCGAGGTCGGCGGCGTTGCCGAGCAGGTAACCGTTTCCGCGTCGGCCGAACTGTTGGAAACACAGTCGGCGTCCAAAGGCCAGGTCATCGATTCCGCCAAGGTCCGCGACCTTCCCCTGCTCGGACGCAATCCGTTTCTGCTGGCCGCCATTTCGGCCGGCGTCCAATACACCCCCACGCGCCAGAGCCGTTCCAACCGGCCCTTCGACAACGGCGGCATGGACAATTTCTCCATGAACGGCGGACGGACCTTCTCCAATGAGTTCCTGCTCGACGGCGTGCCCGACACCAATACGGAAACTACCGGCCCCAGCAATTTGAGTTTTGTTCCCTCGCCCGACGCCACCGAGGAATTCAAAGTGCAAACCAACAACTACGATTCGCAATACGGCCGCTCGGGCGGCGGCGTGGTGAACGTCAGCCTGAAGAGCGGAACCAACCGTCTTCACGGAACGCTCTATCACTATTTCCGTAACGATAAGCTCAACGCAAACGCGTTTGAATCGAATGCCGCCGGCGTCGGCCGCAGCGCCTTCCGCTGGAATCAGCCGGGAATTCAAATCGACGGCCCCGTCTTCCTGCCCAAGCTCTACAACGGCCGCGACCGCACATTCTTCATGTTTTCGTGGGAGAAGATCAAGAGCCAGATTCCGTTCCCGCAAACCTACACCGTGCCAACGGCGCAGCAACGCAGCGGCGATTTTTCCCGCACCTTGCAGGCGAATGGCCAGCCCATCTTGATTTTCGATCCCACCACAACGGTGCTTGTGGGGAACGCCTACACACGGCAGCCCTTTGCCGGCAATCGCGTTCCCGCCAATCGCTTCGACCCGGTTGGCGCGAAGCTGGCCGATTACATCGCCGCGCCCAATCAACCCGGCAACGAGCAGGGATTCAACAATCTGGTGGCAAGCCCCAATCCGGTCTCCGACGAATACGATCAGTTCATCACCCGCTTCGACCAAACGCTGACCAGCAAGCACAAGGTTTTCTCGCGCTATGTGCGCGGTAACCGGCACGAAGTCAACAGCGATGCCGGCTACAAGCACGAGGCGTCGCCCTGGTATTCTCACTGGCGCATCAATCAGGGCGCCAACTTCGATCTCACCTCGACGCTCTCGCCGACTTTAGTGTCCAGTCTGCGCGTGGGCTACATCCGCCATCAATTCGCCATTCAACAATATGGCGAGGGCTTCGATCCGGCGCAATTGGGATTTCCGGCATCCGCCGTTTCTTCCTTGCCGCGAAAGTTCTTCCCGCGTATCGGTTACACCGATTACTCGTCCTTCGGCCCGCAGCGCAGCACAGGCAGCGAGTTCACTTTCAGCGACACGTGGTCGGCGGCCGAGACGCTGAACAAAGTGGTGGGCAGCCATTCGCTGAAAGCCGGCGCGGAGTTCCGGGTGCTGTTCAACAATCAGGATCGGCCCACCTCCTCGTTCGCGCGTTTCGACTTCAGCAAGGGATACACGCAGCGCGATCCGCTGCGCGGCGACGCCGCATCGGGGAATGCCTTTGCATCGTTGCTGCTGGGAATTCCCGGCAGCGGCAGCTCCGATCGCAACGTTGCGCCGGCCTATGGCAACCACTACTACGTTTTGTTTGTTCAGGACGATTGGCGTCTCTCACGGAAACTCACGCTCAACCTTGGCTTCCGGTGGGACTACGAATCTCCGCAGACCGAGCGCTTCAATCAAATGAACCGCGGATTCGATCCCACCGGCGCGAATCCGTTCCAGGTGCCCGGCCTGCAATTGAAGGGCGGCCTCTTGTTCACCGATGACAAGAACCGCTTGCCCTATCAACGCGACCTGAACAACTTCCAACCTCGCGCCGGCGTCGCCTATCAGATTGGACCGAAGACCGTTTTTCGCGGCGGCTACGGATTGAGCTATCTGCCGACGTTCGACACCGGAGGCAACACGGGATTCAGCGTCGTCACGTCGTACGTATCGTCGGTCGACAACGGCGTTACCCCGTCCGGCAAAGTCAGCAATCCATTCCCCGACGGCTATCTCAACGCCGCCGGACGTTCGCAGGGACTCGCCACGCTGGTGGGAAATGGATATAGCTACGGATACAACTCCCGCGCCGTTCCTTATGTTCATCAATACTCAGCCGGATTCCAGCACGAACTCGCGGGAAGAATTCTCATCGACGCATCCTACGTCGGCTCCCGGACCAGCGCGTTGCAAACCTCGAAAGGCATCAACGAGATCAGCACGCAACAGCTTTCGCTGGGCACCATCGAATTGAACCGCCAAGTGACGAATCCATTCCAGGGGCGATTGCCCGGCACCGCATTCAATGGCACAACGGTTCCGCAGCGCCAGCTGATGCGTCCTTTTCCGCAGTTCACCGGTATTACGCAGAACCTGCACACCATTGGCACCTCGTGGTTCGAATCGCTCCAACTGCGCGTGGAGAAACGCATGTCCCGCGGAGTTCATTTCCTAGCCAGCTATACAATTTCGAAGGGGCTCGAGGCGGTCGGATATCTGAACTCGCAGGATAGTTTTGGAA
Source organism: Candidatus Solibacter usitatus (assembly GCA_016191645.1). Classification (GTDB taxonomy): domain Bacteria; phylum Acidobacteriota; class Terriglobia; order Bryobacterales; family Bryobacteraceae; genus CADEFT01. The sequence continues at coordinate 11,472 of JACPVQ010000037.1, read as the reverse complement.
GTCTGGCCAAGGTGATCACCGGAGTAGACGCTCCACACCGCCTGGTGATGAGCGGCGGTTGGGAGCTTCCTTTCTTCAAAGGGCAACGAAACGTGGCGGGCCAATTCCTCGGGGGATGGTCGTTCACGGGAATCGCGACCATTCAATCGGGGCAGCCCATCGGCACGCCGGGCGGCGCGTATTCCTCTGGAATTTCAGCGGCCGTGGATGGACAATCTTTGAACCGCTGGTTCAATCCCTGCACACTGAACACCGCCGGCGTGCGGCAAAATTGTCTCGGCGCAGGCGACCCGGTCGCATTCATTCAGCAGCCTCCGGACACGCTGCGCGTTCTCAGCACCAGGTTCCCCGAAATCCGCAACCGGCGTGAGCCCATCGTCGATTTCTCGGTGTTCAAGACTTTCCTCATCCGCGAAAGTCTGCGCGTGCAGTTCCGCGCCGAATCGTTCAATCTGCTGAACACGCCATGGTTCGGCAATCCGAATACCACCTTGGGCTCGTCGAATTTTGGAGTCGTCACGCCGGCGCAGTCCAACGATCCGCGCAACGTGCAACTGGCGCTGCGCCTGATGTTCTGAGGTCGCGACGGCACGGCACGGCTACGGGTTTCTGTTAGCATCGTTATAGATGCTTTTGAAATGCTGGAACCGCGAATGATTAATCTGAGCCAGGATATTCACCCGCTTACCGCCTTCAAGCGAAGCACAAGCGACTTCGTCAACCGGATGAAGCGAACACGGCGAGCCGTCGTTCTTACTGTGAACGGAAAGGCGGAGCTTATCGTTCAGGACGCCAAAAGCTATCAGCAGATTCTGGACCGGTTGGAGCGATTTGAGGCCGTCGAAGCCATTCGGGCCGGCATTGCGGCGGCCGAGGAAGGCCGGGTCAAGCCCGCGCGGCGGGCGCTGGCAGAACTTCAGGATGAGCTTGGTATTTCGCGTTGACATCACAGAACCGGCGCTGCGCGATGCGGCCGATTACGTTGGTTTCATCCGCGATGTCAACAAAGAGCCCGAAGCCGCGGAACGCTGGTTTCGCGGGCTTGTGCGGGCGATCCATTCGCTCGAAGAACTACCGGAGCGCTGTCCGCTAATTCCGGAGCAAGCGGCGTTCTCCTTCGAGATCCGGCATCTCCTCTACGATTCCCATCGAATCATTTTTCGTGTAGACCGGAAGGCGAAACGCGTGCTTATCTATCGCGTCTACCACGGGTCAAGAAAACGGCTGCTTGAAGGGGATATTTCGTAGCGTAGGGTGCCATGTCTTGGCCCTCGAGTCGTCCATTTGTGTCACCATATTCTCTGAAATCTTCCCGAACTGCGGCTGTGCTGCTGTGTGGGGCAGATCTCCAGATCTGCGGCGGGATCTCCAGATCCCGCATGGCCTCGCAAGAGGCCATCGGCCGCGAAGCGGCCGCCGTGGGTGGGTTTCGACCGTGCCTCCATCGAGCGCAGCGTTTGAGAGTACTTCTCCACCAAAGCCGAGCAACGCGTCCTTGACCTGTCGTAACTTCTCGCCGAAGTGCTGAAGCGCGGCATGGAAATCGACCACGCACTGAAGTAGCAGGACTCGTCCGAGTCCGTCTTGTTGTCGCGATACAATTGAGAACTCATGCACTCCAACCCCGCACTCGGCGTGTTCTTTCACTGGCTCGGCGGCCTTGCTTCCGGCAGTTTCTATGTTCCTTACAAAGGCGTGCAGCGCTGGTCGTGGGAAACCTACTGGCTCGTGGGCGGATTCTTCAGCTGGATTCTCGCGCCGTGGATTCTCGCCTCCATCATGACCAGCGATCTGATCGCCGTGCTCAAGGAAGCGCCCGCGGAGAATCTCACCTGGTGCTACATATTCGGCGCGCTGTGGGGACTGGGCGGTCTCACGTTCGGTCTCACTATGCGCTATCTCGGTATGTCGCTGGGAATGGCGGTTGCGCTCGGATACTGCGCCGCGTTTGGAACGCTGATGCCGCCCATCTTCCGCGGCGACTTCGTTCCCAAGGTGCTGCATACCGCGAGCGGCCAGACCATCCTGATCGGGATTGTGGTGTGTCTGGCGGGCATCGGCGCGGCGGGACTCGCGGGCATGTCCAAAGAGAAAGAGATGTCGGCGGAGAAGAAAAAGGAAGCCATCCGTGAATTCGATCTCAAGAAGGGCATTCTGGTAGCCACATTTTCCGGCATCATGAGCGCATGCTTCTCCTACGGTTTAGCTGCCGGCGATCCCATCAAAGAGATCACCCTTCGCCACGGAACAACGCAGCTGTGGCAGGGACTTCCCGTGCTGGTCGTTGTGCTGCTGGGCGGATTCACGACGAACTTCATCTGGTGCATGATTCTCAATCGCCGCAACGGAACCGGCTACGAGTACTTCAGCCCCACGGTGAAAGAGACCTCGGCAGACGGCAGCGTGAAGCGCGTTCCCGCCCCGCGCCTACGCAATCTTCTCTTCTGCGCGCTCGCCGGAACCACCTGGTACATGCAGTTCTTTTTCTATTCGATGGGCGAAACGCAGATGGGCGATTACAAATTCTCCAGTTGGACGCTGCACATGGCGAGCATTATCATCTTCAGCACGCTGTGGGGCATCGCGCTGCATGAATGGCGCGGCGCAAGCGGGCGTACACTGCGGCTCGTCATCCTGAGCCTGGCGCTGTTAGTCGGATCGACGGTCGTGGTCGGATATGGAAACTATCTCGCCGGATAGCTCTTGCTGAACCCGTTGCGGCTGTTCGTCACTTGAAACGATCCATCGGCGCGCGCTTCCATCTTGATATACGGGACCTTCTCTTGAGGCGGTCCGCCGATGTTGGCCAGTTGATCGTCGGGCCCGTTGAGACCCGCTTCCCCGCCGCCGACAATCTTCTCGGTCTGCCAAAGATCGTTCCCCACCACTTCCATCACGCGTTTCATCGCGTCCCCGGTTCCGAACTTGTGCCCTTGGCTGCCCATGCTGACAAACGCTACGCGCGGATTCAGCCCTTTCACTTCGGCGGCGGAACAACACGAAAGGCCCGCGTAGTAATCTCCGAGTTCGCTGGTCATCACCTGCGCGTGATGCGTCACCAGGTAGGCATCGACATTGCCGACTTTGTTCTCCGGACAGAACAATCGCCTCGATGGCTGCCACGAGAGGTCGCCGAGATAGGCGAACTTGAACTTGCCCAAACCGGCCACTACTCCCACCGACTGTCCGTCTTCCGCGTCGTCTTCCGCAAGCACCGGCGTATTCGCGCAAGCCGGGTTCGGCTGGCCCGCGCCGGGAAGCGGCTTCGCAATCGGTTCACCCTCAGCGGTGACTACGACGACATCCAATCCCTTGACGGGCACTTTGTCGCCGGCCTTCACAACAATGTGCTTGCCCGTAGATCGAGCCGCTTTGTAGCGATCGAAATTCGCGTTGTCCTGCAATCCCATTCCCGCGCGCGCCCAGGGACCGCGCCGCAGCTTCCACCACTCGTCGCTCTTGTTGTACGTGACGCTCTCGCCGTGATCCACCCAATGGTGAATCGGAATGCGCTTCGAGAGTTCGGCCGCCGCGCCCATGTGGTCGTTTTCGAAGTGGCTGATCACCATGTAGTCGATCTTCTTGATGTTGTTCTGTTCGACAAAGCGCGCGATTCTGTTTACCGTTTGTGGCGGGCCGCCGCAATCCAGCAGCATCGTCTCACCGGAGGGCGAGACGACGAAGGTCACGTTCCCATGGCCGATGTCGACAAAGTAGAACGTGGCGGATTGCGCGCGCAGGCCGGACAAACTCAGCGTGATCAACAGCAGGGATGCAAGAGAGAAGGTGAATGCGGACATTTTCAGCCCCCTACGTTCTTCTCACGCGGCGAACAACGTCGAACGCCGATGTCATCTTCGCATCCACGGTTTTCATGACCGCGCTGACGCGGCGGCGCGCGGCTTCATGATCGCGATGCGCGCTGAGCAACGCGTTGGACATTCCCGCGGCGTCCGCATCGGCCAGGTTGAAGACCCATTCGCCCAATCCCAGATCGACGAACATCTCGGCTTTGCGTCCGAACGCCCAGGTGTGGCAATGCAGCGACGGAATGCCGTTGGCCATGGCGAAAATACACGAGTGCGGTTCCATGCTGAACAGCGCGCGCGATTGCAAATATGTGGAGAGCGCTTCGTCCGGACGCCAGAACGTCTCCCGCAGAATCATCTTGCGGCGAATCTCTTCGGGTTGCGGATCGATGAGAACCCTTTTGCCCATCTCCACTTCGCGCTCGTCTTCCGCGACGACAAGAACGGGCAGTCCTGTTTCGCGAATCCAGTTCGCCAAAACCTGGCGGTGTTTCGCGCCGAACTCTTCTCCGCGTTCGCGCACGCCGGGGCGGTCCAGCAGCGCGTAGTGCACAATGCTCACCAGAAACTTGCCCGCTTCGAGGCGTTTCGATTGCAGGAACGCCTGCGCGGGCGCGTCGTCGCGAAGGCGGAAATGGAACGCGATATCGGGTGCGAAGCCAAGTACCGGCGGCTTCACATGAAGGCTTTCCAGATAACGCAGCGAATTCGTGTCGCGCGTGAAGACGAACGCCGCATCGCCAAGCAGCCTCCGGAAGAGCAGCGGGCTGGGCCATGCGAAACGATCGAAGCTCTGCCCGTAGATTCCGTAGGGCACGCCGGCTTCCTTGGCGTAGAGCAGCAGGTTGGCGTTGGCCATGGTGCGATCCCACGAATACTGCTCATGCAGACCGTAGCTGAAGATGGGTCCGGAGTTAAACAGAAACAGCGACGCGCGCGCAAATGCATCCCGCAAGCGCGGGTCCATCTCTTTGCCTTCACTGCCGAAACTGGCGTGCAGCAACTCGACATTGGGATGCGCGCGCCGCACCATGGCGTCGATTCCCTCATTCCGGTGCGCCATCCAGGCGATCACCTTCGTGCCCGGCAGAAAACGCTCGATCGCGCTGAGCATAGCGGGAGTAAAACAGACATCGCCGATGTTGCGCGCCTGCCATGCGGTGCGCAGGAGAATCGTGCGTTGTGAGTTCTGCGCCGCAGCCGCGGCGGCCAGCGCTCCGCCCATCCATCCACGACGGGTAATCATTGTTTGTACTCCAACACCTGCCCATCGGCGAGCAGGCGCGCGCGAAGCTTCTCATACGGGACGTCCTGCACGTCGAGTTTTCCGTCAATCGCCATCGCCGCCGCCGTGGCGGCCGATTGGCCGAGGATCATAAAAACCGGCTCCATTCGTATGGAACCGTAAGCGATGTGCGAACTCGACAGACAGACGGGGACAAACAGATTGGGCGTCTGCCCGCGTTTGGGAACAATCGATCCGTAGGAGATCTGGTAAGGTCCCTTCGTGCTGATGCCGATATCGCCTTCATTCTGCACGTAGCCTTCCGGCGTGATGTAGCGCTGAATGTTGTGCGAGTCGATGCCGTAGGAACCCATGCCGATGGATTCCGGCGTCGGGCGGCGCTTGAGCAGTTCGTTTTCCGTCATCACGTAGCGGCCAATCATGCGGCGCGCTTCGCGGATATACATCTGATGCGGCCAGTTTCCGGTGCCAGTAAATTCATCTTTGGCCAATCCCCATTTCGCCATCTCCGTGCGCACGTCAGCGGGGACGCGAGGATCATTGGCGATGAAGTACATCAGTCCCTTCTGATACGTCTCGTGCTCTTTGGTGATGACGCGACGCCGCTCATAGGATGCTTCCGGATAGTCCCAATTGCGGCCGATGTTGTCGGTGCTGAACGGACCGTGGTTGTTGGTGTCGGTCTTGGCGTTGGGAATGAGATCGAACTTCTGGAAGGTTTCGCGCCAACCGGCTTCGAAGATGCGCACGAGCAGTTCGTATTGTCTCGCGTCGTAGCCTTCCGGCTTCGCGAACGGAACGCGGTTTTCCGGCACCTGCGTGAGGCACATGCGAAAACAGTAGGCCTGCACTTTCTTGTCGCCCGCGCGGAATTCGCCGGGAGGCTCCGTGCTGATGCGCGGCAGAACGCCGCTGTTCGCGTCGCCCGGAATGATGTAGGGCGATATGCGGAGTTTGACCGAGCCGAAGTGATGACGATGATGCAGCACCCCGGTCTGCACGCCGTTCCACTCTTCGTTGTACGTAGAAGAGGCTTCGCGGCCCACGTGGTAATCGACGCCCGCCGCGGCCATGAGGTCACCTTCGTAAGTGGCATCGATGAATATTTTGCCGTTGTAAAAGTCACCGTTCAACATCCGTATGGAAGAGATGCGCGAGGAGCCATCCTTTTTGACTCCACTTCCGCCGCGATCCAACCAGGAATCGCGATAGACGGGAATGCTCAGCTCTTTGACCCATGCTTCGTAAACATTTTCGGCGGCGTGGGGCTCGAAGATCCACATCGTGCGGCCGGTCGTGTCCATCGCCTCGGTTCCTTGGCCTTTGTTGCCGAATTGCTCACGACGCTGCCAGCGCCACGCTTCGGGCCTTTGATAGTGCTGCCACACGCGGTGATAGAAGTCGCGCGAGAGTCCGCCGATGACGGCTTTGTTTCCGGAGTCGGTCCAGCCGAGTCCGCCCGCGGTGAGCCCGCCAAGATGACTCTCGGGGCAGACGACGATCGCGGATTTGTTCATGCGCTTCGATTGCACCGCGGCGGTGATGGCTCCGGAAGTGCAGCCGTAGATGACGATATCGGCGCTGCGCGATGCCGCCGCAAGGGTCGAAGCGAAAACCAGGAAGGTCGCGAAAAACATGTTAGAAGGCAAGGCGCAACCCCATCTGCACGCGTCGTGCTTCCAGCGAACCCAGAATGCGTCCGAAGTTCGCGTTGACGTTCTGTCCGTTCGCGCCGGGTCCGAACGTTACATTCGGCGAATTGTAGTTCACGTGGTTGACGGCGTTGAACAGTTCGCCGCGCGCTTCCAAACGTGCCTTATCGGCGACGCGAAAACTCTTGAAAACCGAGAAGCTGATGTCGGCGAGTCCGGGTCCGCGCGTCCGCGGAAGCGTGCGCGGAGCGTTGCCGATGACGAAACTTGCCGGATTGCGGAATGCATCCGTGTCGAACCAGCGCACCGGAGTACGTTCGGAAGCGGGTAATGTGGGGTCGCGCAACACATCGGGGTAGTTGATGCCTGTAAAGTTATTCGACCCGCGAACGGCAAGCGGGAGTCCGCTTTGGAACGTTCCGATTCCGTTCAGCTGCCAGCCGCCGAAGAAACCGTTTCCTATCCTTCCCGCGTTGGTGAACAGCGGCTTACCCTTGCCAATGGGCAGTTCGTAAACGCCGGACACGACGAAGCGGTTGGCGACATCGTCCTGATCGATGGCCCGGTCCAGCCGCCGGTTGACGTTGCCGATGCGGTATTCGCCGGTGCAGCCGTCGCCGGAATTTCCGCCTCCGATGGCGGAGCACTCCGTGATGAGTTTTGCTTTCGTGTAGTTGAGCAGCATTGAAAGTCCTCGCGAAAATCGCTTCTCGGCGGAGATCTGAACGGAATGATAACTCGAAGAAAGGTTGGGATTGCCCCACGTGGTCACTTGCAGGTAATCCGAAAAAGGCCGCAAGGACTGGCTGCGCGAGAAGGTGCGCGCCGATAACGCGCCCGTGGCGATCTGGCCAAAGTAAGGATTGGGCACCTGATCCTGCAGCGTCAGACCGAGCGCGAAATGCCGCGGGTCCAGCTGATTCATGTCGTAGTTTCCGCCAAACAGTTTGGTGCCCTTACTTCCCACGTAGGCTGCCTGAACGGTCCAGCCCGCCCACAGGGAGCGCTGCAGGGCGAGGTTCCATTGCTGCATGTATCCGGTGGGCGAGTTGCGCTCTTGAAAGCGAACGTTCTGTCCGCGAAACGCGCTCGGCCCGCCGGCCGCGCCCAACGGCTGGATGATTGCCGCGGGACCGGAGGAAAACAGGAAGGCGCGCACGGGTCCGCCGCCGGGCGCGACGAATTGATTGTCCACGGAAAAACCCAACGCGTTCTGATTGTCCGGAACAATTGCGCCGCTCTCAATGGGCAGATAAATCAATCCGTAGCCCGCGCGAACGGCCGTCTTGCCGTTGCCGCGCGGATCCCACGCGAAACCGATGCGCGGGCCAAAGTTGTTCCTGTCCAGATTGATGAACGATGAGTCCACGCCGCCCGCGCCGGAATAAACCAGTGTCCCGCGAAGTTTTGTTTCCGCGTTGATGAGATTGGGATCGAAGTTCGAGTGACGGTTGTGAATCTCGCGAAAACCGAAACTGGCGTCGTAGCGCAGGCCGAGATTCAGCGTCAGCCGCGGCGTGATTTTCCAATCGTCCTGGAAGTAGAGCGCCAGAGGTTTGGCTCGCGATTGAAAAAACGGGCGATAGCCGAGCGTGCCGCTGGAAACTTCGCCCAGCAGAAACGTGGCGAGTCCGATGCCGTTGCCCGCGGGCGAGAGCGGATTGCCGGTGAGCGCCGGCGTAAACGAGAAATTTCCCGAAGGGTTGAGACGGTTGATGAAGCTGTTGCGCCAATCGCGCAGATCGAGTCCGGCCTTGAAGCTGTGCTTGCCGCGCGTGAAGCTGAGCTGATCGACAATCTGCGCAATGTTCTGCGCGCGCAGTCCGCCGGAGAAGTTCGGATTGCCGATGGTGAGAAAACCCGTAATCTGCACCGGCGGAAAAGCGTCCTGCGGAATGATGGACGGGTAGCCGAGTTTGGCGGGCCAGCCCTGATCAAAGCTGGGATGAAGGAACGGCAGATATTGCCGCGTGATGCCGGCGCGGATGTCGTTGACGACTGTGGGAGAGAGAGTTCGCGTCCAGGCGAGTACGGCGTTGTGGTTGTCGCGCTGATCGTTGCGCGCGCTCGGGTCGGCGAACTCCAATCCCCAGCCGGCGTTTTTGAGCACGTTCCACGTGAAGGAGTAGCGGAAGAAAAGATTGTCGCGATCGCCGATGCGATGATCGATGCGCGTGGTGGAGACAGTTTGATCGGAGGTCGATTTAGCAAGCGAAACGAAGTTGCTGACGTTGGTGATGGGGTCGGTCGGGCGCGCGTTGGGCAGCGGCATGTAGGGAAGCACTTTCACGGAAAGCGCGTCGAATCGCGTCCGCGGAACCAGGTTGCCGCCAAAAAGCGTGCGCACGAATCCGCTGCCCGCCGGATTGGGCGAGGTGGTCGCGGGATCGTAGATGGGAATCAACTGGCCGCGAGCATCGAAGGTGCGGCTGAAGTTGCCGCCGCGCTGCTCTTCCGTGGCCACGGTCCCAATCTGCGGCGCGCCGGTAGAGCGCCATTTCCACTGCTCCCAACCGGCGTAGAAGAACGTGCGGTTGCGGCCATTGTAGATCTTTGGAATCCAGACGGGTCCACCCACAGTGCCTCCGTATTGATTGAATCGCAGCACCTGCTTCGTGCGTCCGGTGCGCGGGTCAGGCTGCGTGGAGAAGGCGTTGCGCGAATCGAGCGCGTCGTTGCGAAGGAACTCATACAACGATCCGCGCAGCTGATTGCCGCCCGCTTTGGTCACCGCGTTGATGACGCCGCCCGCGGTCTGCCCGTATTCCGCTTTGATGGCATTGGTTTCCACGCGGAACTCCATCACGGAATCGACCATCGGCACGACGGAAATTTCGTTGTGCACGGCGGCTGTGTTGGAGACGCCATCGAGAAAAAACTGATTGCCGTAAGCGGGCCCGCCGTTGATGCGCATTTGCGAGAACGTCTGATTGTTCACTTCCGCGAAGCCGTCGGTGGAGTTGGAGCGGGGCACGACGCCGGCCACTACTTTTACCAGATTGAATACATGGCGGCCGTTCAGCGGCAGGTCTTCGATGCGGCGCTGATCCACCACCGTGCCCAGCGATGAATCCTCGGTCTGAATGCGTGGAATTTCGGCGACGACATCGACTCGCTCGGCGACATCACCCAATTGCAATTCCAAATCGAGGCGAAAGCGCTGCGCGACCTCAACGACGATGCCTCCCCGCCGCGTCTGCTTGAAGCCCGCGCCGCGCGCCGTCACATCGTACGAGCCGACAGGCAAGTTGGGGATGACGTAGACGCCGGTTTCGTTGCTCGTGGCCTTGAAGGTGAGCGAGGTGTCCAGGTTTCTCGCGGTCACCTCAATGCCGGCTGCTGCGGATTGTTGCGGATCGGTGACCGTTCCCGTGATGGTGCCGAGAGATGTTTGCGCCACAGCGGTTAAAACAAAAGCGATGGCAAACGCCAGGAAAAACTTCATGTCCCATACTGTAGCGTGACGGCGGCCTCCTGAAAACGCCGCTCCAGGAATCGGCGCTCGACGGCATTGCAAGGACAATCCAAGGCCCGCCTCCAAGCCTCTCGCGCTGCCCCGAACCTCTCCAGCCGGCTTAGCAGATGCGCCTCCACTGCGTGCCGCAGATAATAATTCGACATGGTGGATTCGCGCAACAGCGGCTGCAGCGCATCCCAACCGGCCTGCGCGCCCGTATGACGGGAAATGGCCACGGCTCGATTCAGCAACACCACCGGTGACACGCTGCATTCCGCCAATTGCTCGTACAGTTCTCGAATCGCTCCCCAATTCGTGGTTGATAGCGATTCCGCCGACGCGTGCTCCGCGGCGATCGCCGCTTGCAGATGATACGCCGTCAACTCATTGCCCGCGGCGCTCGATTCCAAATGCAGAAAGGCCCGATCGATCAAACGGCGATCCCACAGCGCGCGGTTCTGATCCTCCAACAGCAGTAGTTCTCCCGATGCATCGGTGCGCGCGTTCATTCGCGCCACATGAAATAGTTGCAGCGCGAGCAATGCATGCACCTTCGGCGCGCGCAGTTTCGTCAGCAGGGAAGTCAGGTAGACGGCCTCCTCACAAAGGTCCGAGCGCAGCAGCGAATCGCCGCCGCTGGAACTGTAGCCTTCATTGAACAGCAGGTACAACGATTCCAAAACCGAATCGAGCCGGACGGGCAATTCCTCCGGGGCGGGAAGTTCCATCGAAAGATTCTCTCTGCGAATCTGCCGCTTGGCGCGCACGATGCGCTGCGCGACAGCATCTTCGGTGGTGAGAAAAGCACGAGCGATCTCGCCGACGCTGAATCCCGCGGCGACTTTCAACGTCAGGCTGACGCGCGCCGGCGCGGCGATGCGCGGATGGCAGCAGAGAAACATCAACGCCAATTGATCGTCCAACTCCGGGGCCGTATCGGAACGCTGCATGCGCGCCAGTTCTGGCAGCTTTGCGGTAAGGCTCGCCTCGCGCCGCAGCCGGTCGATGGCGATGCGCCGCGCCACTTGGATCAGCCACCCTTGCGGGTTTTCAGGAATCCCCTGGAACGGCCAAACCTGCAACGCCTTGACCAGGGCCTCTTGCACCACGTCTTCGGCGAGATCGAGATGGCGCGCGCCGAAGATGGCCGTGAGCGCCGCCACCATGCGTCCCGATTGACGACGGAACAGATGCTCCACCAACTCGCCAAGCTGCAAAGATTTCCTTTGGTTGCGGCTGTGCTGCTCAGTGGGGCAGATCTCCAGATCTGCAGCGGGATCTCCAGATCCCGCATGGCCTCGCAAGAGG
>JACPVQ010000111.1 GCA_016191645.1 Candidatus Solibacter usitatus | reverse complement strand
GTAGCGGTCTTCTCGATGAAATAGCGGTAGAGATTTTCCATCGAGCTTCTGAAGCCGGCTGCCTTGCTTCTTCATTCCTATTGTTCTTCGCAGCCAAGCGCCGATCAGTGAGAGATTCAAAGTCATCGTCAGAAACACAATGGTATGCGACCACTTGCTCTATTGCTGTGTTTGTCTCTGACGAGTCTTGCCGCGGGGCCCATTACCATCACCGGTCAGGTTGTGGATACCGGCTGCTATCTTTCACACGACACGAAAGGTGACAACCACGTCAAGTGCGCCACCACGTGCGCCAACGCCGGCGTGCCGCTGGCGATTCTTGAGGACACCACGGGAACGGTTTACATCCCAGTGGCGATGGACCACAAAAACCAGAACGCAAAGCTGCTGGCATTTATTGAGAAGAAGGTGAAGGTCACGGGAACCCTTGTAGAAAAGGGCGGCGTCAAAGGCGTGATTCTCAAAACCGTGGAAGCGGTAAAGTAGCTTACGGCTGCTTCTTGGCCTCTGGCGGTTTGGCCGGATCCGCTTGCTTTTGCTGCGAACGGAAACGCGGCATCCGCGGCTGCGGCTTCAGACTGGCGATTTCCGTATAGGTCTGAATGATCTTTTCTTTTTGCGCCGGATCGATGATCAGGTAACGATGTTTCCCATCGGCTGCAGGGGTAAACCGGGTCCGGCCATCATCCAGCACCTGAATCCGGCCCGGCTCGGAGAGCTTGAAATAGTTCTCTTTGCCCCGCACCGCTTGTAGAACCGCGGCCATGGATGGCGCGGCCGCGTCGTAGGGCATTGGCTGGAATGCACGGTACGCGTCGGCGACGGGGTGATTCGAAGTCCACGCGAAATCCTTCTCAATACTCGACGCCGGATATCGCATCGCTTCGCCAATCTCGCGGCCCACCGCAATGATTTCCGTGGGCCACTCGGCGAACAGCTTTTTCGCCGCCGCAATGTCGGATTTGATGTGTTGGTCCGGAGCGCCATCCGGGTATGCGCCGGCGGCAACAAACAAACTACGGGCTTTCACCGCGATGAGGTTCTTTACTCCCGGCAAAGGAAACACGCTCACCAGATTCGTCGCCGGACCCGCCAGAATAACTACGCAGTTTTGGTCTTGTTGCCCCGTGAATGAATTGCGAATCAGCGCCGCAACTTCAGCGGTATCGTTCAGGTGGTTGATGGAATTCGGGTAGGCTGGCGCGCCTTCGGCGGTCTTCTTGGAAAGCACCGCGCTCAGAATGGGCGTGTCTTGCGGTGACTTTCCATCGGTAGCCAATCCCACCGGCAGTGTGCGCGAAAACGATCCAAACGCGCCGCTTACAGCGCCCGCATAAAAGCGCGCAACGGCATCGGAAAACGCGGCCGCCTTCAAACTGGACTTGCTGACGCTGAGCGACACGACACGTGCTTCGGTCTTTCCATCCAAACCGTAGAGCAGCGCCAGAGCCAGCGCGCTGTCAATGTGATTGCCGAAATCGCTGTCGAAAATGACGCCTAAAGGCGGTTTGCCAAGACCGGGAAACTGCATATGGGGACCTTACGATATGATACTCGTCTTTCACTCCCTCGCGACACAACTATAATGAAGCAACTGAGGTTGACATGAGACGAATCTTGCTTGGTCTTGCCATCTTTGCGATCCTCTCTCCCGCGCAGGAGACGACAGGAGCCATCCTCGGAAAGGTGTTCGATGCCACGGGCGCCGCGATTTCCGGTGCGGAGGTTACCGCCTCGCAAACGGAAACAGGTCTCACGCGAAAAACGAAATCCGCTTCCGACGGCTCGTATGCCTTCAACAGTATGCCCATCGGGCCGTATCAGATTGCCGCGTCGCATGCGGGTTTCAAGAGATCGATTGCCGGTTTGCAGTTGCATGTCAGCGAGCATCTGGGCCATGACGTTCGACTGCAGGTCGGCGACGTAACGCAGGAGGTTTCCGTGTTCGCCAATGCCGACGCGGTGCGCACGGAATCGCCCGAACAGGGCGGCCTCATCAGTGGAGAACAGATTCGGGAGTTGCAACTGAACGGACGCTCCTTCTTCACCCTGCTGGAACTCATCCCCGGCGTCAGTTCGAATCTCAGCGACCGCACCGATCCCAACTCCACGCCCGACTTGAGCATCAACGGAGCGCGCAACTCCGCCTCGAACATCAGCATCGACGGCGGCAATAATGCGGACGTCATTGTAGGTTCCGGATCCATGAACACCTTTACGTCCATCGAAACCATCTCCGAGGTTTCCGTGGTCACCACGCCTTTCTCGGCCGAATATGGACGCGGCGGATATTCGCAGATCAATGTCGTCACGCGCGGTGGAACCAAGCGCTATCGCGGCGGGCTCTTATACTATGTTCGCAACGACTTTTTCGATGCCACGGATTATTTCTCTCACCGCACGCTGCCGCTGAGGCAGAATCAATTCGGCTACAACCTCGGCGGGCCTTTGATGTTTCCCGGCTACAATCGAAAGCGTCAGAAAACTTTCTTCTTCTTCGCGCAAGAGTTTAATCGCATCGTTGCCAATGGCGAGGCCACGAACACCACCGTCCCGAACGCCTTTGAGCGGACTGGGGATTTCAGCAGGCTGGGGCCGGGCCGCGACGGGGTGTTTGAAACGGCGGATGACCCTATAGTAGACCCGCTCACCGGCGTTGGATTTCCAGGCGGGAAAATACCCGCGGAGCGAATCGATGCCAACTCCCGCAAGCTGATCAGCCTGTATCCTCTGCCGAATTTTGTGGGACCCGGCAATATCAATTTCACTTCCGCCGCGCCTTCGCGCCAGAACTGGCACGAGGAGATGATTCGCATCGACCACAATTTCAGCCACCGCTTCTCCATTTATGGCCGCTATGCGCAGGACGGGTTGACGCTCTACAACCCCTATGGAGGTACCTCTTTGAGTTCCGTCACCACGACGTTTCCAGGAGTGGCGGTTACGGACGGAATTCGCCCCGGCAAGAATTTTGTTCTCAATGGGACGCACACCGCCGGCCCTACGTTCCTGCAGCAGTTTCAATTCACGTTCGCGCGCCGCGTTACCGATGTGCATTCCGCCTCGCCGAATGCCAATCGCAAGACGTTGGGGCTCACGCTGCCGGAACTCTTTCCGGAAAACGACGGGGATGTGATTCCGGCCATCAGCATGACAAACTATGCGACGCTGAGCCCGTTCCATGTGGCCCACAAAGAACTGTTCAACATGGAGTTTTCCGATAGCTTCACGAAGATCCTCAACAAACATACCGTGAAGTTCGGCGCATACTACACCTACGGCGGCAACCTGGAGCAGCCGAGCAATGTCAACACCGGCGGCTCGTTCTCATTCACCACAGGTTTCTCGAAGAATCCCATCGCGAATTTTCTGCTCGGCCTTCCCAACACTTATACGGAAGTGGAGCGGCCCGTGCTTTCCGATGTCCGTTTCGCGGGATTCGAGGCATACATCCTGGATGAGTTTCGTCCCTTCAAACAGCTTACGTTGAACTACGGATTGCGCTACACCAGCTACTTCAATCCTTACGATTTGTACAAGGTGGCTACAAACTTCATTCCGTCGCTCTACGACCGGAGCAAAGCTCCCGAGGTCATCCGCGCCAACGGAACCGTAACGCCGGGAACGGGCACTCCTTTGAATGGAATCGTCGTGGCTGGAAAAAACTCGCCCTTCGGCGACCGCATTACGAACGACCTCAACGGGTTATTCTCGCCGCGTTTTGGATTCGCTCTGGCATCGCGCAAGCGCAATATGTCCGTGCGCGGCGGATGGGGAATGTATTACACGCGGCCCTTGATCGGAACATTTATCAACAACGCGTTTAACAATCCTCCGTTCAGCCGGACGGTCGTATTGAACCAGCCTTCGTACTCGAGTCTGGGTGGGACGGAATCACCGACCTCCGCACCCGCACTAACCACGCTCGGTTTGCCTTTGAAGACTCCCACCATTCATCAATTCAGCCTCGGAGTGGAGCGTGAAGTATTGCGCGGGCACATATTAAACGTGGCCTATGTCGGTTCACACGGAGTCCGATTGATGAGGCCGCTGACCATCAACGATCCCGTCCCCGGCACGCTCCCAACCGGCACGAACGTGAATTTCATCCGCCCCTACCAGGGATATGGGACGATTTCCGAGCGTCAATCTTCCGGCAGCAGCATCTATCACTCGCTGCAAGTCACGTATCGGGTTCGCATGACGCGCAGACTGAGCGGCGGCATTGTTTACACCTGGGCGAAGTCGATCGACGACGGGTCCAGCGATCGCGATGGAACCGATGTCCCGCCCGACAGCAGGAGCGCGCGCGCCGAACGCGGCCCGTCGAACTTCGATCGTACGCACGTGCTTACCGGAAACTTCATTCTTCAATTGCCCGCTCCGCTGCGATCGACATTTTTCCGCGGATGGCAGCTTTCGGGAATTTCCCGCATGTGGACAGGCCGCCCCTTTGACGTGACCATGAGTGCCGACGTCGCCCAGATCGGCGCGGTCCAAAATCAGCGCCCCGACGTGATTGCGGATACGCGCGGTCCCAGGACTGTGGAGCAATGGTTCAACATCAACGCCTTCGCCCGTCCCAGAACCGGAACGTTCGGCAGTCTGGGACGCAACAGTTTTCGTTACCCGGGCGTCAACAAGTGGGATCTCGCCTTGTTCAAGACTTTCAAAGTTGCGGAAGGCAAGACCATGCAGTTCCGCGGAGAGTTCTTCAACGCGTTCAACCACCCGTCTTTTACTACGGTAGGCATCACTTTGAACACTTCGGCGACGACGGTCAACCCGCTGATCAACAGCTTCGGAGTGATCACGGGAACACGGGACGCACGTGTGGCGCAGATCGCGCTGAAGATCTATTATTAGTCGTTGAGCTGGAAGCTGCCCAGGAACGCGCTTCTCTTATCGGGGCTGGACCAGCGCGTGTCCAAGCCTTCTCCCTGATAGATGTGAGACAGGGCGTAGGCTGGCATGGCGTGCTCCAACTTCGTCAGCGGCGTGTACCAGACCTCTTCGTTGGTGCAGATGTGGTCGCCTTCGCGAATGGCGCGGGTGGTAATCTCGGCAAGGCCGGCCTTCAGCGTGGCTTTTCCGCCGTGCAGATTGCCGTTCTCGAATGTCAATGAGACAGGCGCGTACATCACTTTGACGACGTCCTGCAAAAGGTCGCCGCCCATGCGCTTGGCCATCTTCTGGAGGGCAAGACGCTGCTCCGCATTGGCACGCTCATCGACAATCAGAACACCCTTTACGGGATAAGGATTGTTGTGGATATCGCCAAGCGTCGCGCTGGCGCGGACTACGCCGACGACACCCAGTCCATCGAGGTTCACGCCTTCAAAGGAACCCTTCGATACGCGCCAGCCGAATACGGCCAGTTCGCCCATCAGATTCACTTCGGCATTGGCAAAGCACGGGCCCGTGAATACGTCGGCCGTACGCGCTTCCACATACTCGCCATGCAGCGCTGATTTGCCCAGCCCGCCCGCGAATGCCATCGAGGCTATCGCCACAAACACGACAAGAGTTTTCATCGACATCATTCCTCGCCTCCTACTTGCGAATATACCACGCCTACATTTCTTCGTAGCATTTCCGGAACGGGTTGCATTCGTAGTCATCGACGATGCGCCCGTCCGGCCCCATGCATTGCTGCGTATTATGACACCAAAATGCGCGATCGTTGCCATGCTGCACGTTGGGGTCCCAGGGAGCGTTGATAAACAGACCCTTCCAACGCAAGCTGAGGCAACGATCGTCGTCGATTACGGTTAGACTTGAGCGCTCCATATCAAGCCTTTTTCAAACTAGGCCCGCTGCTTCATGGCTTCCAGCAGGGCGCGCTTGACAGCCGTGCGCACCAACTGGACCTTATAAGCAGTGCCGCTCATCGGCTGCGCGCCGTTGGCGGCAGCCTTGCCCGCATCGGCGGCCAAATCCGGTGTCAGCGCTTTACCCGCCAACATCGCTTCGGCTTGTTTCGCCTGCACCGGCGCCGGTCCCACGTGACCCAAAACAATGCTGGCGCTGGTTACAGTGCTGCCCTTCATTTTGAGCGCCACCGAAGCGGTGGTCAAAGGCCAATCCAGAGCCTGCTTTTGGCGAACTTCGTACGTGGCATTTTTGATGCCTTTCGCCGGGGGCAGATTGATCGCGGTGAGAATCTCGTTTGCCGCCAAGGCAAGTTCGCGATCCTTATTGGTCTTCGGAACGACGAACAGTTTCTCCACCGACAACTCACGAGATCCGTTGGGACCCGTAATGGTAACCCTGGCTCCTAACGCAATCAGCGCGGGAGCAAGGCTGGAAGGATTCACGTAGAAGGCCGGCGCCTGCGGGAAGATTGCGTGGAAGCGGTTCTCGCCGGTCTGCACGAGGCTCTTCCCATTCTTGTCTTGCCCCAGGATGCCGAAGCCCTGGCGGAAATACCAGCAGCGGGGGCGCTGGCAAAGATCGCCGCCGACGGTCCCCATGTTGCGAATCTGCGGACTGGTGACGCCGAGCGCCGCTTGCACCAAAGAAGGATACTCGCTGCGCACAGCGGCGTTCGTGGCCAATTCGTCAAGAGTGACCACCGCGCCGATGCGGAGCCCGCTGGATGTCTTTTGAATCCCGCCCAGTTCTTTGATCCCCTTAATGTTCACCACGCGTTTGGGCGTGTGCGTGTACTCCTTCATGAGGCTGAGCAGGTCGGTGCCGCCCGCCAGGACATCGGCTTCTCCCCACTGAGCGGAGAGCATTCCGACGGCGTCCTTGACGGTGGTTGGGTTAGCGTATTCGAATGCTTGCATGGCTACGCGCTCCTCCTTTCTTCGAGAGCGGCTAACACACGGTCCGGAGTGAGCGGTACGGAAGGTACGCGCACGCCGATTGCGTTGGCCACGGCATTGGCGATAGCAGCGATGCCGCCGATAGTGGGCGGTTCGCCGAGACCGATGATGCCGCGCTTGTCGTTTTCTTCGCGAATGTCCATATGGACCACGATGTCGCCGATGTCGCCGATGCCGGCCAGTTTGTAGAACTCCATTTCAGGGTTCAACACGCGGCCCGTGGCGTTATCCATGACGCGCTCTTCCATCAACGCGCCGCAAACGGACATGATGCATGCTCCCAGCACCTGGCTTTCCGCCAGACGAGGGTTCACCACCAGGCCGCAATCCTGAACCGCAACCATTTTGTTCATCTTGACGACGCCGGTTTCCACGTCCACCGAAACGTCGGCGATCTGAACGCCTGCCACGCCCTGCGTGTTCAGGCCTTTTGGATTGCGGGGATCGTTGGAACCGGTGGCGCTCGCGCTCTCCACTCCCAACTTCTTGCAAGCGGCGGCCCATTGGATGGACTTGGAAGCATCGCCTTTCACTTGGATCTTGCCGCCCACTGCTTCCAGTTTGTCGGCGGTAGAGTTGAGCGAAGGCGCGACCTTGGCGAACAGCTTGTCCAATGCGTCGGCGGTTGCGATGCGCGTAGAACTGCTCACTCCACCGACCGTGGTGGATCCACCGGAGGCATTTGATGGCGGGTAGGAGTTGTCACCCAACTTCACCTTCACGGCCTCCAGCGGCAAGCCGAGCGTTTCGGCGGCCACCTGTCCGACGATGGTGCGAGTTCCGGTGCCCAGGTCCTGGCTGCCCAGTTCTACTTCCACCGATCCATCGGGATGGATGGTTGCTTTGCAAGTGGACGCGTGACCCGCGCCACCCCATGTGCACAATCCGATCCCCATGCCGCGTTTGATGGGGCCCGCGCCCGAATCGCCGCGGCGATGCCAGCGCTTGCTCCAATCGGAAAGCTCGGCGGCCTTCTTTAATTGATGCAAGTAGGTTTCGCGGCGCGCTTCCGGAGCGTACTGCACGTTCTTGGCGAACAGCTCCAGCGGATCCATTCCCAACTTGGAGGCCAGATCTTCAAGAGCGGCACAAGTAAGGAAGGAAGCCTGCGGGTGATTCGGTGCGCGCCATGCACGAAGCGGACCGCCATTGGTCTGCACGGCGGTGTGATTCAGACGGCGATTCGGAATGTTAGTGAACGCGTACGGAATGGGCGGCATGCCGCCGCCGGTCATTCCACCCGTAGCCCAGGAAACGGAATCCCAAGCGGTGATGGTGCCATCTTTCTTCGCCGCGATCTTGATCTTCGCGAAGGCCGAAGGACGATTGCCGGCGATATTCAATTCGGTGGCGCGATCGAGGAAAACCTTCACCGGTCTGCCGCCGCTGGCTTTGGAAAGCTTGGTTCCTTCAACGCCCCAGCGGTCCGAAGCGAACTTGCTGCCGAATCCGCCGCCGATGTAGTCCATGTGGACTTTCACTTGCGTCGCGGGCACTTCCAGGTTTTTCGCCAGATCCGGCCCGATGCCGGTGACGTTCTGCGTGGAAGGCCAGAGGTTCACACCGTCGCCCTTCCATTCCGATACCTGGCCGTGCGGCTCCAGACAGCAGTGCGTGAGAACGGGGATGCCATACATGCCTTCGCTCACGACATCCGCTTCTTTCATCGCTTTGTCCGGATCGCCGGTGACTTGTTCGCCCGCGGGCTTGGCGCGATTGCCCACCTTGGAGAGGTCGTCTTCCTTCACCACGTGCGGGAGCACTTCGAAATCGACCTTGATGAGACGAACAGCATCCCGCGCAATCTGCTCAGAGGTGGCGGCGACGAGGGCGATTTCCTGGCTTTGGTAATTCACCTCGGCGCCGGCGGCGACGATGACGCGAACCGCCGTCACGCCCGCCAGCTTTTCAGCGGCGCTGGTATCGATGGAGCGAATCTTCGCGTGAGCATACGGAGAAGTGAGAAACGCCGATTGCAACATGCCGGGCTTATTGAGATCGGAGTTGTATTTGGCGCGGCCGGTGGATTTTTCCAGCCCGTCCTGGCGCGTATAGCGCTTGCCCATGACGGCGCGCGTTTTCATTTCGGGCCAATTGTAATTAGCCATTTTTTCCTCCTCTCATGGCCTTGGCGGCCTCGAGCACGGCTTTGCGTACGCCCATATAGGTGCCGCAGCGGCAGAGATTTCCGCCGAGCCCATTCAGTACCTGGTCTTCGGTGGGATTGGGATTGCGATCAAGGAAGCCTTTGGAAGCCATGACGAAGCCCGGCGTGCAGTAGCCGCATTGCTGGCCGTCGTGGGCGACGAAAGCCTGGCTGACCGCGTGCGGCTTTCCGTTCACGGCGATTCCTTCAATGGTTTGTATCCTCTTGCCCTGCGCGTCGATGGCGAGCACGGTGCATGAGTAGACCACCTTGCCGTTGACAATCATCGTGCACGCGCCGCAAGTGGCGCGGTCGCAGACGCGCTTGGCGCCCGTAAGATCCAACTGGTTGCGGCAGGCATCAAGCAGCGTTACGCGCGGCTCCACGCTCAGCTTCTGGTCTCTGCCGTTGATGTTCAACGTAATGGGCACAGCGCCCGGACCCACGCCCCCGCCGCTTTGCGCGGCTTGCGCTTCTTCTTCCACCAGAACGGCGCCGCCTAGCGCGCCGCTGGTTACTCCGGCGCTGCGGATGAAGCCGCGCCGGGAAAACCCGGATGTGGGACGGCTCGGTTTCTTGTTCCGATCGTCGTGTTCGTCGTGTTTGCTCACTGGGAGACACCTTCCTTTCGTGTCCGATTGGGTTGTCGTGTTGACCCCATCGACTATATCAAAAGCGCCGAGATGTGTACAAGGTGGTTGACTCGTCTCGTGAGCGACGCCGGAACAATTGGTGGGAGACTGAGGACATGACCGATTCCATCGTTGAAGAAGTGCGTCGGGTACGCGATGAGCATGCGGCAGAATTCGGTTACGATGTCAACGCGATAGTAGAGGACCTACGCCGATCCGAGGCGGAACGTGATTGGCCTCAAGCTTCTTTCGCGCCGCGCCGTGTTCTAACTCCCGTTTCGCAGGCCGGCTCCGTTGAGAATCCCAACGGTTCTACTGAGTAACTTTGTCTCGCCGGAATTTTGGGAATCGCCGCGAACCGGCAAATCGTTCCAACTGCGCGGCATTATGCATTCCGAGCGACAATGAGATTGGCTCATGATCACGTTCCCGGCAAAAGCGCGCACTGAC
This sequence comes from Candidatus Solibacter usitatus, assembly GCA_016191645.1. GTDB lineage: Bacteria > Acidobacteriota > Terriglobia > Bryobacterales > Bryobacteraceae > CADEFT01. The sequence goes on along the minus strand of JACPVQ010000111.1, from coordinate 16,061 downwards.
GCAAACGGTACTCTTTCTCTTGCAATACCTACCGGTTTGCCTCATGCGGAGCTTGATGTCGTCGTGATTGTCGAAACGGCCATGCGCGTCTTGCCTGCACCTTCCGCTGGGTGGCCGGAAGGATATTTCGATCGGCATTTTGGCGCACTTCGCGATGTACGTCTCGAACGCCCATTACAAGGCGAATTGCAGGAGCGGCTTCCCATCGGGTGACGATTCAAGGATCGATTCAAGGATCGCGTTGACTTCGACCCCCCACTCGGCTATATTTCTGAAGTACTGATCTTTCAACGGCTTGACGCAACTGGGGTTGTATTCTTGAGGATGCCCGTGCAGTGTTTCTGTAACCTCATGCGTTATTTGACCGCGTAACCGGAGTCCAGGCCATGGCCGCAGAACAAGAGGATCGCCCCATAGATTCGCTGCTTTCCGAAGCTGTCGAAGACTATGAGCATCTCCTTGATGAATACTCGCACCTAGCTCCCCCCGCCGATGGGGAGTTGTTGTCGGGCCACGTCCTGAAAGTAACCGATAAAGACGTCATCGTCGATTTCGGCTACAAGTCCGAAGGGATCATTCCGCTCGAAGAGTTTCAACAACCCGACGGCACCTGTGGGGTGAAACGCGGCGATACGGTCGACGTGATGATCGACCGGCATGCGCCGCATGTCGAAGGTTACATCACACTCTCGCATCAGCGCGCGGCGTTATTGCGCGGTTGGGACACGCTGGAGCGGGCTTTCCAGGACGGACTGCTGGTATCCGGCCGTGTTCTGGGCCGCATCAAAGGCGGACTTTGGGTGGATGTGGGAGCACGCGCGTTCATGCCGGGTTCGCAAGCCGACGTGCGTCCCGTTCACAATCTGGATGGGCTGATCGGCACGGACATCGCGGTGAAAGTAGTGAAGCTGAACCGGCGTCGCGGAAACGTCGTGGTTTCCCGCAAGCTGGCGCTGGAAGAAGATATCGCACAGCGAAAAGGCACCGTGCTCACCTCCATTGAAGAAGGTACGGTGGTCACCGGTATTGTAAAGAACCTTACCGATTACGGCGCTTTCGTTGACTTGGGCGGCATCGATGGCCTGTTGCATGTCTCCGATATGTCCTACGGACGCGTGAACCATCCCTCCGAACTGATTCAACCGGGCCAGGAATTGCAGTTGCGGGTCCTCAAATTCGATAAGTCGAAGGAACGCATTTCGCTGGGCTTGAAACAGCTCGCGCCCGACCCGTGGGAATCGGTGCGGGAACGTTACTTTATCGGTTCGCGCGTGATCGGGCGGGTGGTTTCTCTTACCGACTACGGCGCTTTCGTCGAGTTGGAAGCTGGGGTGGAGGGGTTGATTCACATTACGGAGATGACCTGGTCCCGGCGCTTGAAACATCCTTCCAAGGTGGTGAAGGTAGGAGATTCTGTGGAGGTCATCGTCCTGGAGATCAAGACCACGGACCGCCGTGTCTCTCTGGGAATCAAACAGTTGGAGGATGACCCCTGGACAACCGTCGGTTCGCGTTACAGCATTGGATCGGTTGTGGAAGGCCGTGTGCGCAAATTGACGGATTTCGGCGCTTTCATTGAAATCGAAGAGGGCATTGATGGATTGGTGCACGTTTCCGATCTGTCCTGGACCAAGCGTATTACCCATCCGTCCGAGATGTTGAAGAAGGGACAAGTTGTTCAGGCGGTGATCCTGAACATCGATTCCAACAACAGGCGTTTGTCGCTGGGTGTGAAGCAATTGCAACCCGACGCCTGGGAATCCTTTTTCCGGTCGCACCAGATTGGCGATATCATCCACGGGCGCGTGTGCCGTGGATCGGCCTTTGGAGTCTTTGTCGAACTAGCCCCGGGCGTGGAAGGTTTGTGTCACAATTCGGAGATCCCAGGTACGCGTGGCAGGGACGACGCGCCATTTGCCATAGGAGATGAATTAGACTTTAAGATCATCAAGTTAAATGAGGCGGAGAAGCGAATCGGCTTGAGCGTTCGCGCCGTCGCGGAAGAAGAGGAGCGGACACGCCTGGAGGACTATCAGCGTCAGGCCGCCGCAGCCACCTCGACCCTGGAAGAGGTGATGCACTTGAAGGGGCAGGTGGAAGAGCGCTGACGGTTTTACGCGATACTTAATGGACTGGAGACTGGAATGACAAAAGCGGATTTGATAGAAGAAGTTTCCCGAGTGGTCGAAATGACACGTAAAGACTCCGAAGTGATCGTGGAGTCGATTTTTGACAGCGTGGTGAAGTCGTTGCGCACGGGAGACAAGATCGAGATCCGCGGATTTGGCAGCTTTCGCACGCGGCAGAGGCAGAGCCGCATTGGACGAAACCCTAAGACGGGCGCGCGCGTGGAAGTTCCCGCCAAACGAATTCCTTACTTCAAGCCAAGCAAGGAACTAAAGGACCTGGTCAACCACACTCCCGCGACCCCCGGGAATTCTTCGGTTTAGACCGCATCCGCTTTCATTCATGGACCATCTCTGGAGCCCATGGCGATTTCGATATGTCAGTACCGCCGGGAAAACGGAGGGATGCGTTTTTTGCCGGAAATCCGCCGAGACCAACGACCGGTCTAATCTGATTGTGCATCGCGCCGCGCACTGTTTCGTAATCCTGAATCTTTTCCCTTATACGACGGGCCACCTGATGGTGGTGCCCTACGCCCATGTCGCCACGCTCGAAGAGGCAACACCTGAGACTCTGGAAGAAATGATGCGATTGACCCGGCTGTCGAGCAATCATTTGAAATCAACCTACCATTGGTCCGGACTGAACATCGGCATGAATGTCGGAGAATGCGCCGGCGCGGGGATCGCCGGTCACCTGCACATGCATGTGCTTCCACGATGGCCGGGGGACGTCAATTTCATGACCAGCATCGGGGAAACGCGCATTCTCCCGGAAGATCTGGAGACGACGTTTGAAAAACTTGCTTCCCTTTTCCGGCACACACCCATTTAAGTCTTTTGTTTCAATTGTTTGAGTGTCCATCACCACATCTCCTGAGAATCCCTCTGAAGTGTATCCAGGCTACTGCCGATTCTTAGAACATGGCCACCCCCCGGCCGATCCGTGGAGCCAAATTCTTTGGTGTGCTCGCCGCGACCCTGGTGAGCACATACTTCGCATTTGTGTTGTTTGCGTGCTCGGTCATCCTGCAATACGGTTCGAAGGTGACCGATCTGGGCTGGCAGATCGAAGTCGTGGGCGGCAGCTACTACATTGCTCAAGTGAAGTCCGGCGGTCCCGCGGTGGGGCAGTTGGAGGCGGGCGACCGCGTTCTGGAAATCAACGGAACGGCTTTGGTCAACAGCGCGTCGGAGGTGAAACTGCGCGCGGCGTTGCGGGCGATGGCCGGTGAATATTCCGTACGGATCATTCGCAATGGTCAGGTCAAACAGGTCGCATTACGTTCGGAAAGCAAGTCCGGGTTGGATTTTTTCCGCGAGCGCATGCCGGTGCTTGGGGCCAGCCTGGTGGTCTTCCTGGCTGCATTGGCGCTCCTGCTGAACTGGCACAACACGACCGCGCGCTACGGATTTGTAGCTGCCATCGCGCTGTCTCTGCGGTTGGGCGCGTGGTCCATTCTGCCTTTGGGGTCGTTCTTCCGGCCTGACGAATTCCGGCCTTATTTCGTTTTTTGGTGGCCAGTGGAGTTGGCTCTGCCCATGGCTTACCAGGCTTTGCTCAGCCTTCGAAAGGACGCCAAACCGGCACCCTGGCTGCGCATGGTGGGTTGGGCTCTAATGACCGATTGGTACGGCGCAATGCTTTTCCTGGCATTTACCGGCTCTCTGCCCGCGCCGGTTCCGGAGGGAACGGCATTCCTGTTTTGGGATCATATCGAATACGGTCCCATTCAACCGGTGATGCAAATCGGCATGTTGATCCGGTTGATATTGCTCTTGGGGGCCGCCGCCGCCTGGGTTATTCGCCTGGAAAAAGAAGAGACTGATCTCAATCAGAAACGCCGTCTGAGATGGCTGCTCGCCTCCGGATTGTTCTTTGCCCTGCCCGGCGGCGTGCACGAGGTTCGCCTTTGGCTGGGTGAACCGCTGGAGGGCAACTACAACATCTGGTTGCCTGCCATGATGGCCCTCACGTTCAGCTACGTGGTTTCAGCGGAGCGCGTCATGTCGATGTCCGCGGTGGCCCGATCGTTGATTTCAGCGGTTCTCCCCGAGTCGGTCTTTGCCGGAATCGACCGCCGGTTCTTTGTGCGTCAATCGAAAATAGAGCACGAGCTGCGGGAAGTGGCATCGCGTGTTGAATCCTGTAACGACCTGGCGCGGCTACAGGAGGTTCTCACCCAAGGGTTGGAGAAAGCGCTGGATGCTCCTGCCGTCAAGCTGCATCCGGAGCTTTCCGTGGAAGATATGTTGGAGCTGGGTCAGCGGCACAGCGGTGAGCCTTATTCCCGCCGCGAACGCCGTCTGATTCAGGCGGCGCTGTCCAAATTTCTGCTCACACAAGATGCCAGGGGCGGAGCCGGATCGGAACACATGGGGAATCGCAATTTCCTTCGCGAGTGTCCCGCCTGCGGTGCCTGCTACGAAAGCGACGTCGTCCAATGCGCCAAGGACGGCGAAGTTCCCGTAATCACTTTCCCCATCAGCCGGCTGCTGGAAGGCAAGTATCTGTTGGAACGCCGCATAGGCCGCGGAGGAATGGGCGCGGTTTATCTGTGCAAGGACATCCGCCTCAACCGCCGTGTGGCCGTAAAAATCCTTCTCAGCGAACTGTTCGGCCACGGAGAGGCTCTCAAACGCTTTGAACGCGAAGCGCAGGCGGTGGCGCGTCTCAATCATCCCAACGTCGTTCAGGTTTACGATTTCGGCCCGATTGGACAGATGGGCGCATTCCTGGTGATGGAACATGTTTCCGGTAGGAGTTGGCGCAAGGAATTGGAGTTCGGCTCCATTTCTTTTGCGAGCTGCCTGCCCTGGGTTGCCCAATTGCTGGATGGAATTCAGGCGGCGCATCAAGCGGGCATCGTTCACCGTGACCTGAAACCCGAGAACCTCTATCTGTCCAACGCGGACGGATTGACGGACCAGCTTAAGATTCTCGACTTTGGCCTGGCGAAGATTCGGCTTCTGGACCTTTCCCGCGATGAGAAGCTGTCCATCGATGTGCGTGCCATCGGGACCATTGGCTACATTCCGCCGGAACAGCTTACGGGCGCCAAGGGCGACGAGCGCAGCGACATTTATTCTATCGGCCGGATTCTGTTGGAGACCTTCACCGGGTCGCTGCCGGAACCAGGCGCGGAGCTTCCTCCCATGCCGGAACCTCTGGGGTCCATTCTTAGGAAATCGGTGGCCAACAACATGGAGGACCGGCATTTTTCCATCGCCGAACTGCGCAGCGAACTGCTGCCCGTTTTGCGCGAGATGGCGGAATTGGAAGAACGCCTGGATGACTCCGTGGATCACGAAGAGTTCCATTCGCCTGTTCCCGAATCCACAGCTCTTTAAGAGCGCTACACTGATTCCTTATGGCTGCTTTCAAGGGAGTGGACTACCTTCTCACCGATTCGTGCTTGTCTGAGCAAGAGCTCCTGGTACGGCAGACTGCCCGTCAGTTTGTGGAAGACCGCGTGATGCCGGTGATCCGCGACTGCTGGCGGGACGGTAAGTTCCCCATGCACCTGGCACGGGAGATGGGCGCTCTGGGCTTCTTCGGAGCGAACCTGGAAGGCTACGGCTGCGCGGGAATGTCCAACGTCGAATACGGCTTGGTCATGCAGGAATTGGAGCGCGCCGATTCCGGTCTACGCAGCTTCGTCTCCGTGCAGGGCGGCTTGGCGATGTACGCGCTTTACGCCTATGGATCTGACGAGCAGAAAGATCGCTGGCTTCCCCGCATGCAATCCGGCGAGGCGCTGGGTTGTTTTGGGTTGACCGAACCTGGATTCGGTTCCAACCCGGCTGGCATGCTCACGCGGGCGCGTCAGGATGGCGCGAGTTGGATATTGAACGGCGAAAAAACCTGGATCACCAACGGGTCGGTGGCGGACGTGGCGATTGTTTGGGCGCGCGCGGAAGATGGGATTCGCGGATTCCTTGTGGAAAAAGGAACTCCCGGCCTTTCCGCCTCCGACATCCACGGCAAGCTTTCCATGCGCGCCTCCATTACATCGAGTTTGTCGTTGTCCGATTGCCGCGTCCCGGCTTCCGCAATGCTGCCCAATGCGCGCGGGTTGAAGGGGCCCTTGGGCTGTTTGACACAAGCCCGATATGGAATTGGATGGGGCGTAGTGGGCGCGGCCATGGATTGCTACGAAACCGCGCGCCAGTACACCATCCTGCGCAAGCAATTTGACGACCGGCCCATTGCCAGCCATCAACTGGTGCAGGAAAAACTCGCCACGATGATTACGGCGATCACGAAAGCGCAGCTGTTGGCGCTGCACTGCGGACGCTTGAAAGATCAAGGCAAGTTGGAACCGGCGCACGTTTCCATGTTGAAGCGCAGCAACGTCGCCATCGCGCTGGAATGCGCGCACCTGTCGCGCGACCTGATGGGAGCAAACGGGATCATGGACGAGTATCCCATCATGCGCCATCTGTGCAATCTGGAAACAGTGAAAACTTACGAGGGTACGGATCACGTACACGCGCTGGTCATTGGCGAGCGCGTGACAGGCGTCGCCGCGTACAAATAAAAATCTGCCGCTTTGCACTAACTAAACTAATCTCTGAATTTTTTGTGGGGCAGATCTCCAGATCTGCGAGCCGGTCTCCAGACCGGCTCTGCCGGCACTAACCGAACCCCGGCTCTGCTTGCAGAGCAGCCGATGGCCTCTGGCGCACATCAGAGAAAGATTTCAAAGAGTAGCTACTATTTGGGAACTTTGTCCCACGGCTCCACGCGAGCCCGCTTTGCCCACGCTTCCCACTTCGCCGCCAGCTCATCTTTCTTAGCCGCGTTCGCGACCGAAAGATCGTGCAATTCCGTGCGATCCGTTTGCAAATCGAACAGTTCCCACTTGCCTGGAAAGCGCGAAACCAGCTTCCAGCGGCCTTGCCGCACGGCGCGATTGCCTTCGTGCTCCCAGAAAATTTCCGGATGTCCGGCGCGCTGCTTCCCTTCAAAGACCGGCCGCAGACTCTTCCCCTCCAACGGCGTGATTCGATTTCCCGCGACGGCTTCCGGATACGTTGCTCCCGCGACGTCGGCGCAAGTCGCCATGATGTCGATCAGGTGTCCCGGCTGATTGGTGAGCGATCCGCCCTTCTTGATCACCGCCGGCCAGCGCGCGATGAGCGGCGTCGAAATGCCGCCTTCATGCACCCAATGTTTGTACAACCGGAACGGTGTATTGCTGGCGTTGGCCCAACCTTTTCCGTAGCTCTGATAGGTGTCGTCCGCGCCGGGCATGATCTTCGGATTGTTTCCCGCGTGGACTTCGCGGCCATCGCGAGTCTTGGCGGGAATGTGTAGCGGCCGTTGCCGCATGTTAGGCGCGAGTTCTTCGGCGCAGCCCCCATTGTCGGCAAGGAAGATCACCAGCGTGTCTTCTTCGACGCCGGTTTCGCGCAGTTTCTCCAGCACGCGGCCAATGCCTTGATCCATGCGATCCACTTGTGCCGCGTACACTTCCATACGCCGCTGCATCCATTCCTTGTATGGCTCGTCTTTCCAAGCGGGAACGGAGGGATCGCGTGGCGTGAGCGGCCATTTCCTGTCGACGATTCCCGAGGCAATCATTCGCTTGTGCCGCTCTTCGCGCAGCGCATCCCAGCCGTTCTTGTAACGGCCTTTGTATTTCGCGATGTCGCTTTCCAAGGCATGCAGCGGCCAATGAGGCGACGTGTAGGCGAGATAGAGGAAGAAGGGCTCCGGCTTGTTTGCGTGATCGCCAATCATGCGCACAGCCTCCTCGGTGAGCGCGTCGGTGTAGTAGTAATCCTTGCCTTCGGGCGGAATGGGCGTGTTGTCCCGCGTCAGCGTAACGGGATCGTAGAAGCTGCCCGCGCCGTGAATCGTTCCATAGAATTTCTCAAAGCCGCGCTGCAGCGGCCAATTGTGCTTGCTGTCATTGACAGGCGTGACATGCCACTTGCCGCACATGAGCGTGCGATACCCGGCCGGGCGCAGCACCTGCGCGATGGTCACGGCTTCCTTGCTCAAATCGCCGCGATAGCCGGGCAGACCGCGATCTTCCATCATGTGTCCGATGCCCGCCTGATGCGGATAGAGCCCGGTGAGCAGCGACGCCCGCGTTGGACAGCAGCGCGCGGTGTTGTAGAACTGCGTGAAGCGAATGCCGCGTTTCGCCATGGCATCCAGATTCGGCGTGCGAATTTCGCCGCCATAGCATCCGATGTCGCTGAAACCCAGGTCGTCGGCGAGAATGACGACAATGTTGGGACGCTTGGGGGCGGCAAAAGAGGCCGCCGCTCCGGCCATGGTTCCCAGGAATGTCCTGCGTGTGCTCATTCGATCAGCATACGTGATAATCTAACTCAACAAGAACTCAATCAGAGAGGTACAAGCTATGAACGCAAGATATTCTTTCATGCCCGCGGGCATTCTATTGCTGATTGCCGGCCTGGCCGGCGCGCAGACTGCCGCGAAGCCATCCGGAACGCGCATTTACAACACAGCAAAGCTCAAGCTTCAGGCAGGCAAGCAGATTATCGGCGGAACGGTGGCGAGCGCCGATCCGGAGATCTACTGCGCCATGGCCAACGCCGGTTTCGACTACATGTGGATTGAGATGCAGCACAGTCCGCTCAACTATCATGAAGTCGCCACCATGCTACGGGCGTGCAAAGGCTCCACGGCGGTGCCCTTCATTCGCGTCCCGGATGCAACCGAAGGCGACATCCAAAAGGCCACCGACATTGGCGCGCTGGGCATCATCATCCCCATGGTGGAATCCGTGGAGAAGGTTCGAAACGCAGTCAAGTTCGCCAAGTACCCGCCAATGGGCGCGCGCAGCCAGGGCGGCGGACAATATGGCACTCTTTGGGGCGCTGATTACCGGCAGACGGCAAACGCCAACATCATGGTAATCGCGATGATCGAATCGCCCGCGGGTGTTGCCATTGCCGACAAAATTGCCGACGTTCCAGGCGTAGACGTGGTGTTTGTCGCCAGCACCGACCTCGGCAGCTTTTCCGGCTTCAAACAAGGCGAGCCGCAATACGAAGCGATGGTAAAGAAAATCCACGATGCGACTCTGAAGGCTGGCTTGAAACTCGGCGGGCCGCACGCTTGGATCAAGCGCCCGGACTTCACGTTCTTTCAAGCCGCGGGAGAGCCGGCTTTAATCCGGCTCGGCGCACAGCAAGCCCTGGCGACGGGCGCCATGGCGCCTGAGGTGAAAAAAGGCGTCGCACCCACGGAAGGCTCGGAGAAGTAACGCTCACCGCACGTCAGCGGGCAGTTTCCAGCTTTCATCGAACAGCCCAGCGATGACGGACTCCGTCTCGCCGGTGGAACCTGTTTTGACAATCGCGAAATCGCCAAATCGCGGCATGCTGTAGTCGCTGTTGTATTCGCGCTCGCTGATGGTGAGTCCGGAATTCAACACGACGTATCGCGTTGGGTGCAGCGGATTCGGATACGTCATCAATGGCAAATGGGATGCGGCCGGGTAGCTCGACTTGCCGAATGTGACCTCATCGCGCGTCCAGCGCAGCGGTAGTTTCGATAATATTTTTGCGATCCAATGGTTGCTGCCGGGATCGCCGAACAGCGCCACGTTGTACCTCGCGAAATCCTCCGCGGTGACATCCTTGTCGTCCTTCACGCGCGGATGAGCGCGGTAGTTGCGCGCGTAGGCGCGATCGAATCGCTCCAGAATCGACAACGCCTCTTTGTTTGCGGCTTCGTTCCATGGCGTTCCCGTTGGACGAACCAGCAGATACGGATCGAGAAACGCGTCGTCAATGGGACCCTGTAAGCCGTGCGTTTTGCGCATTCCGGCGAACTTGCCGGCGGCTTTCCAAACAGAGCCTGATTTCTCAAGCACGATTTCGCGCGAAGGCTTCACCCGCAAGGTTTGACCATCGATTCGCAGGCGGGCCATTCGATCCGTCTCGCGAATCGTCACTCTCGAAATGTTCTTCGTTGTGATGTTGTATTCCTTGCGGTTCGCGTCGCGTTTCGCATCCACTTCGGCACGCTCATAATGTTTTTCCAGCGCATCGAGCGAAACCCAATAAGAACGGTTGTAGCGCGTGGTGTAAGTGAGGAAACGCACTTGATCGGGCGAGACCTGACCTCGGTCGCCCCATTCCTTGAGGAACGCGTCCAGCTTTTTGCGAACTGCCGCGCTGACCGCATGCCCCGTGTTTTCCGAGATGAGGAAAATGGAATTCGTTCCCTTGGCGAGGTAGTGATTCGGTTCGCCCTCGTAGGGAAATCCTTCCTTGGCCAGTTGCTCGCGCACGCGGATGGACGATTCGAGTTGACCACGTGTCGGGGTTCCGGGCGCAGGCGGCGGAATGGACGCAACCTGTGTGTCATTGTCACCATCGTGCCCGGCGATGGGAAGATTGAACGAGTTGAGCGCCCACTCCATGATGTTTTCCCAAATGCGCAGCACAGCGGTTTGATGCGGCGGGAATCCGCCCATCAGCGAACGGCGCGGCCATGTACCAGCGCCGGTTTCGGCGGCTACGAATCGATCGGGATGATGGAGCGCCAGATGCCACGCGGCCGCGCCGCCCAGCGAGAACCCGCGGAGGATGACACGCTTGTCGTCGATCTTGTAGCGCCGCTTCACCGCGGCAATCGCTTCGAACACGTCCACTTCTCCCGGCCAGTGATTGGCGTTGTTGCCGCGGCCGTAGCAATCGATGGTGATCTGTCCAACGTCCGCCGTCCACGCCGTTGAGGTGGGGCCCGGCGGCGTTGCGATGCCGGAAATGAAACTTGCTTCCGTGAGGCGCGCATTGCGCCCATGGATCCATACGTAAAGCCGCACGGGTTTTGAACCATCGTAGGAGTCCGGCACGGTTACGCCATAGGGTTGCACTGATCCATCCAGAGGAGAAACGTATGCGAAAATCTTGCGGCCCTTTTGAGCCACCCACGGCGAAGCGCCGCCGCGCAGTTGCCGGGCGCGCTCCAAACCTTGTTCCACCACTTTGATCGTGTCATCGATATCTTTCTGATCGAAAAAACCCGGGAACTCCAATCTCCAGCGGCCGGCTTTGGCGTAGACGGCCACATCGGCAATAAGATCTTCGGAAATGCTATTACCCTTGAGCGCCGCAACCGCCGCTTCCAATTCCGCCGTGCGCGCCTCCAGCTTGTGTTTCTCCTCGGGCGATGCCTGTACGTTAGGGAGTTGGAACCCGCCTTTCTTGGCAGTCTGTTTTTGGGCCGTCTGAGGAAGTGCGGCGGCGGCGCACAGGAACGCGGCGAAAGCAATGGCTGCTCGATTCATAGGGGCATTGTAACTACAATTGGTAGGTGCATCGCGGAAGCGCATCGTCTGCTTGTGTTGCAGTGCTGATGTCGACGCTTGCCTGTTCCCGCGCGCCGAAGGCAGAGGCGACATACGTCAGCCCCGCGCAGTGCGCCGCTTGTCATCCGCTGATTGCATTGCAATACGCGCGCACTGGAATGGCCAAGTCCTTCACCACTCCCGCCGCACGCGTGGGAGCCGCGTATTACCACGCACCGTCGCAAAGCTACTTCGAAATGTTGGATCGCGAGGGGAAGTACCTGCAACGCCGCTATCAGAAAACCCGCGCCGGAAAAGTGACGAACGTTCTGGAAAGGGAAATCCATTATGTGATGGGTTCCGGCGCGCATGTGCGCACGTTCGTCCATCGCGACGGGCAGGGAAGGCTCATGGAACTTCCGCTGGCGTGGTATTCGGAAGGCGGCGGCACGTGGGCAATGAACCCGGGTTACGACCGGCCGGACCACATGGGCTTTCGACGTCCTCTTTCCGGCGAGTGCCTGTTCTGTCACAGCGCGACGCCGGGCCCGGCTCCGTCCGCCATCGATTGCCAGCGCTGCCATGGTCCGGGGAGCGAACACGTGAAGGCCGCGCAATCGAAAGGCAAACCGGAAGCGATCCGTAAGGCCATTGTGAATCCCGCGCGCCTGGACCTTGCCCGCAGCATGGAAGTTTGCATGCAATGCCATTTGGAGACAACGAGTTTTCCGCTTCCCAACGCCATCGCAAGATTTGAGCAGCCGCCATTCTCTTACCGGCCCGGAAAACCATTGGGCGATTTCATTCTTTACTTCGATCACTCCGCCGGCGCGGGAAGAGACGACAAGTTCGAACTTGTCAGCGCCGTCTACCGCCTGCGCAAGTCGGCGTGTTTTCTGCGCAGCGGTAAGATGCAATGCACGACGTGCCACAATCCTCACGACGTTCCGCGAGGCGAAGCGGCGGTGCGGCATTATGCGGCGGCATGCAAGCAGTGCCATGCCGATTCGCATCGTTCTTCGGAAGACTGCGCCGGATGCCACATGCCGAAGCGGCGCACGGAGGACGTTGTCCATGCGGTTGTCACCGATCATCTCATCCAACGCATCAGGCCGCGCGATGCTGTAAAGCTTACGGAAAGGCACGAGGACGCAGCGACGGCGTATCGCGGCGAAGTGGTTCCCTACTATCCAACCCCATGGCCGCCCGATGCCCAACTCTACGCGGCCCTTGCGCAAGTGATTCAGAACAGCAACCTGAAGGCCGGCATTCCGCGCCTTGCCGCCGCCATCGAGAAGCATCGGCCGGCGCGCGCCGATTACTATTTCCATCTCGCCGATGCATGGCGCGACGATGGCCATCCCGAACGCGCTCTCCCATTGTACGAAGAGGCTCTAAAGCGTGAGCCGAAATCAGTGGACGCGCTGCAAAAGTTGGCGCATGCTTTGCTCGATACACAGCCCGCGCGCTCCGAAGACCTGCTGCGGCAGGCGACCGGCAATGCGAACGCGTGGTATGTGAGAGGCCTCGCCAGACAGCGTCAAAACAAACTGACCGATGCGGTGGAGGCCTTTGAGAAAGCGGCCGCGCTCGATCCGGATTTGCCTGCGGCGTTCAACGGCCTGGGAGGAGTGCTGGCACAAATTGGCAGCATCACGAAGGCTGAGGAGAGTCTACGTGAAGCGATTCGTTTGCAGCCGGATTTCGCCGATGCGCACAACAATCTGGGAGCGCTGCTCGCCGCTTCCGGAAACCTGCCCGAAGCAATGGAGCATTACGAGACCGCGTTGCGCTTCCGCCCCGGGTTCACTGAGGCGAGATACAATTTCGGTCTCGCTCTAGCTCGTTCGAAACAATTCGCGGACGCGAAGTCACAGATGGACATCGTAGTGCGCGAGAACCCACTGCATGCTGGAGCGCACCAGGTGTTAGGCGCGCTGCTGGCGGGCATGTCGCGCAACAACGACGCCGTCCGCCACTACAAGGAAGCCCTTCGCATTCAGCCGGATTTCGGCCGTGCCATGGTGGGACTTGCAGCAGTGTACGCCTCCGCCGGGAATCGCGACGCCGCCATAGAGCTACTCAGAAAGGCCGCCACGGGTTCCGATGCGTCCATTCGCGCGCAGTCCGAAGCCATGCTTCGCACTTTGATACATTGACAAGACAATGAACTCGAACCGGCGTGCCCTTTCCATAGTGATTGTGCTCCTGCTGTGCGCGGCATGGCTTGCCAGCCAATCCTCCACGCAAACGACGCTGCAGAATCCGCCCGCGAATGCGGACGCGGCCTTTCTGGTCAAACTCGGCGTGACCGATCAAGCCGAAACGCAGTGGGATGGTAATGTTTCCGTCGCGGGCGGGGAACTGGTGAAGGTAATCGGCTATGACATGCGCATCGGAGACATTGTTCATCCTCCCAACCGGTGGGAAGCCCGCACGCGGAAAGCGTTTCAATTCCAACGCCGCCCGCACGACGAGGATTATCTCAAGGACATTCCGGGTGCGAATCTGTTGACTCCCAGTCTCTTCGTCTATCTGCGCGGCGCTGCTTCCGCCAAGATTTCGCTGGTGACCGTGCAAGGCAACGCGGAGATCAACGCGTCCGAAATTCCATTCGGCGGACGCCGCGCGCTACTGAACGGCAAGATTACGATAGAGCGCGTGGCGATGCCGGTGCTTGCCGGGCGTTCGCAAAAAGGCGCGGACAGCCAGCGGCTGACGGACAACGATCTTCCCGGCGTCACCGTGGCGCATGACAACGCGACTTGGGCGACGTGGCAGGGCTACCGCAAAGACGGCGATGAGGTCTACGCCGAGAGGATTCGCGGCACGGAGCGCGCACTGCATCGTGTCAGCGCCCGCTCGGGCGACGTATATCGCACCGCCGTTGCCGAAGATAGCGAAGGCAAGATTTGGGTGGTGTGGTCTGAACGTCTCAATGACAACTGGGATCTCTACGCGCGCAGTTTCGACGGCACGGCGTGGGGCTCCATCGCGCGGCTGACCTCGGAATCGCAGCCGGACATCATGCATCAGATGATTGCCGATAAGGATGGCCGTCTGCACCTGGTGTGGCAAGGCTGGCGCGACAACCGCGCGGCGATCATTTACATGAGCTACCACGCCGCAGAGGGCTGGTCGAAGCAGGCGCGTGTCAGCGATCCCGCCGCGCCCAACTGTTGGGAACCGGCCATCGCCACCGATTCGCGCGGCTTCGTTTACGTCGCCTGGGATCAATACGGCGACAACGGTTATGACATCTGGCTGCGCACCATGGCGAGCAATGTGTGGCATGATCGCGTGCCCGTAGCGCGCACGGCGCGCTTCGAAGCGTATCCCACTCTGGCCGCCGACAAGCAGGATCGCGTTTGGATCGCATGGCACGAATCGGGAATCAATTGGGGCAAGGATTGGGGCTACCCGTACGACATTCAGGCCAAAGCGACGGGCTTGTACAACTCGCGGAATATTCGCGTCGCCGTCTACGATCACGGCAGGCTGATGTCGCCGCCACAGCAGTTGGAAGCCGCCTTGCCGCCGCCGGTCAACAATTTCTACGAGTATCCGAAACTGGCCGCCGACGGCGCGGGACGCATTCACGCCTTCTTCCGCAAACGCACGCCGCAACAGCATAACGTCTACCCGCGCACGCCGTCGCATCAAGCGCTGTGGGAGATTTACACATCGCACTGGAACGGCGCGAAGTGGAGCGAGATGACGCTGCTTCCGTACTCCACTGGGCGTCACGATATGCGTATGGCCACGGCCGTTGATCGCGATGGCGCGCTGGTAGCCGCATGGGCAACCGACCGCCGCAGCTTCCGCGATTTCATTAACGCGCTGCCCGACATTTTCACGGCGCGCTTCCCTGTGGAAACGAAGATGGAATCGTCAAGCCTGACACCCTATCGCGCCGAAGCCTCGGAATCCGCCGTCGTGCACGCCGACGAGAAAGGCGACCTGAAGCGCATTCGCGATTACGAGTACAACGTGAACGGGCAGCGCTTCAAAATCTATCGCGGCGACATGCACCGTCACACGGAAATCTCCTGGGATGGCTACAGCGACGGCTCCACTGAGGATACCTATCGCTACGCGATGGACGCCGCCGGCATGGATTTTCTCGCCATTACCGAGCACAATTTCGGCGTGGAAGACGAGTACGATTGGTGGCGCAGCCAGAAATTCGTCGACGTGTTCCGCGTCGGCAGCAGCTTTGTTCCGCTCTATGGCTATGAGCGTTCGGCCACCTATCCGAACGGTCATCGCAACATCATTTTCAGCTATCGCGGCGCGCCCGTTCTGGACGTGCAACATTACGAATGGGGGGACAACGCCATGTACCGGCGGCAAGGAGCGGAGCGGCTGTTCGGCTATCTGCGCAAGTACAAAGGCGTGGCCATGCCGCACACTTCCGCCACCGACATGGGGACCGATTGGCGCGACTATGATCCGGAAGTGGAGCCGGTTGTGGAGATCTATCAATCGGACCGCAATAGCTACGAGTGCGACGATTGCTGGCGCGCCGCCCCAAAGAACGAAAAGAAGAAGCAGTATGGCGGCTACCGTCCCGATGGATTTGTTTCGAACGCGTGGGCGAAGGGATATCGCCTCGGCGTGCAAGCGAGTTCCGATCATCTCGGTGTGCACACGG
>JACPVQ010000110.1 GCA_016191645.1 Candidatus Solibacter usitatus | reverse complement strand
CAAGACTGCCGTCAGGACGGCGACGTAGTCGCGGCCTATGACTCGAGAGACGTTGTCCAAGACTTCACAGCTGGGCATTGTGCGGATGCCGCGGCGCCGCCACAGGTCCAGGTGCTGACGGGTGATCGAGAAACTCCAGTAGCCCATCGAAGTATCCGTCCACGTTCAAAATGCCGACCGGCTTGTTGTGGAGTCCCAATTGCTTCCAGGTAAGAATTTCAAACAACTCGTCGAGGGTTCCATAGGCGCCGGGCATGGCGATGAACGCGTCGGACAGATCAGCCATGCGCGCCTTTCGCTGATGCATCGTTTCCACCACGTCCAGATGCGTCAGGCCGCGGTGCGCAATCTCGCGATCCACCATGGACCTTGGAATGACTCCATGCACGTGGCCTCCGTGCTTGAGAACGGTGTCGGCGATCAATCCCATCAGCCCGACGCCGGCTCCACCATAGAGCAGCGCCAGGTTGCGGTGGACCAGTGTTTCGCCCATCTCTCGCGCGGCAGCTGAAAACGCGGCCTCCGTCCCCATGCTCGATGCGCAAAATACGCAAACGCGCTTCATGACGCCGGCTCCACGCGCGCGGCAATGCGTCCTTTCGCCAGACGTATGTTGACTTGCGTGCCGGCCGGCGCTTGTAAAGACTCTTTCACTACAGCGCCTTTTTCGTCTTGCACAATTGCATAACCGCGGTCCAGTACGCGCAACGGACTCAGTTGTTCGAGTTGCGCCACAACTGGCTCGAATCCGCGGCGGGCCTGCGACAGAGTCCATCGCCCCCGCTCTTCGAGACGGGATTGCGATGCCTGCAAACGCCTGCGCCCTTCGGCCATGCGCAAGCGCAAATCCAGCACGCGGAGCCGGGCATCTAAACCTAGCAGCGATCGATGGGAATGCTCCATGCGAGCGCGCACGGCGTCCCGCATGCGATTGCCCGCGTCGTCCACCTGTTGAAATGCCCGTCCGATAAACCGGTGCAGGCTGGCGGCGGCGCGGCCTGTCTCCAACTGATGCAGTTTTTGCGTTACCATCGCGATGCGATAGCGCGCATTCTGGAGGAGATGCCGATCGAGAGAATCCAGTTTCTCCGCTATTTGCAAACGGGAACTAACGACCAGTTCCGCGGCGGCCGATGGCGTTGGCGCGCGCAGATCGGCGACAAAATCCGCGATCGTGAAGTCGGTCTCGTGCCCGATGGCGGAAATCACCGGCATCGAGCAGGCGGCGATGGCGCGAGCGACGCTCTCTTCGTTGAACGTCCAAAGATCCTCAATCGATCCGCCGCCGCGCGCGACGATCACCACTTCCGCCCAGCCTCCCGCGCTGAAGGACTGGATTCCGCGGCAAACCTGCTCGGCCGATCCTTCGCCCTGCACCATCGACGGATAGAGCCGGATGTGCAATCCGGGAAAACGGCGCGTCAGAATGTTGATCATGTCGCGGATCACCGCCCCGGTCGGCGAGGTGACAATGCCGATACGGCGTGGGAACGGCGGCAGCGAACGCTTGCGGGCGGCGTCGAACAGACCTTCCGCCGCGAGTTTCTTTTTAAGCAAATCGAAGGCCGCTTGCAACGCGCCCAACCCGCGCGCCTCGATGCTGTCCACCAGAAATTGGTATTCCCCTCGCGGCGCGTAGACGTCGATGCGGCCGCTGAGCAGAACCTCCACCCCGTCCTGCGGCTTGAATCTTACAATGCGCGCGGTTCGCGCGAAGAGCGCGCATCGGACCTGTGCTCCGCTGTCCTTTAATGTAAAGTAAATGTGCCCGCTCGGCCCGGTCTTGACACCGGAGATCTCGCCGGCAACCCAGATCCCGGTAAATTCCGCCGCCAGTGTCGCGCGGATGGTTTCCGTCAATTCCGTTACCGTGAGCGCCCGCCGCGACTCCTCCCACGCAAAAGGGATCTGCACCAGTCCATAGTAGCTGGCAGGGACCCCTCCTCGTATCGGTCCCATAAGGTTTTTCTATTTGACGGGGTCTTTATTAGGGCGCTAACATACCTCTGAAAGAGACCATCCGCGAAGCCATGACGGCCAACTATACCTGTTTCGCGCGGCGGCTTCACCCAATTGTTCGTCATAGCGGCGCAAGCCGAATTCCAGGAGAGGAAAGCCACAGTAAATGACTCCCAAAGAAGTACTTGAGTTTGCAAAGAAAAACGAATGCAAGCAGTTGGACATGCGCTTCACCGATCTACCCGGTATCCAGCAGCATGTTTCCTACCCGATCTCCGAGCTGGGGGAAGACTCCTTCGAGGCCGGTTTCGGTATTGACGGATCGAGTATCCGCGGTTGGGCCGCCATCAACGAAAGCGACATGTTGCTCATTCCGGATCCGGCCACGGCGATGATGGACCCGTTCTTTGAGTACCCCACGCTTGTGATGAGCGGAACTGTCATCGATCCCATCACGCGTCAGCACTACGAACGCGACCCGCGTTGGATTGCCATCAAGGCTGAAAACTACCTGCAAAGCACCGGCTTGGCCGACACGGCCTACTTCGGCGCCGAAGCGGAGTTCTTCATTTTCGACAACATCAGCTTCGACCAGACCCAGAACAGCGGGTTCTACTTCATTGATGCCGACGAAGGGCGCTGGAATTCCGGCCGCCGCGATAACAACCTCGGCTACCGTCCGCGCTACAAGGAAGGTTACTTCCCGGTTCCGCCCACCGATCATTACATGGACCTGCGCGCGGAGATGGTGGAAGTGATGCAGAAGTGCGGTCTGCACATCGAATGCCACCACCACGAAGTTGCCACCGGCGGCCAGTGCGAAATCGATCAACGCTTCAACACGCTGGTGAAATCGGCCGACAACATGATGACGTACAAGTACGTCGTGCGCAATGTCGCCAACCAGTTCGGCAAGACCGTGACCTTCATGCCGAAGCCTCTGTTCATGGACAACGGAAGCGGCATGCACACGCACCAGAGTCTGTGGAAAGGCGGCAAGCCGCTGTTTGCCGGAGACAACTACGCCGGTCTCAGCCAGATGGCGCTGTGGTACATCGGCGGATTGCTGAAGCACGCGCGCGCGCTTTCGGCGATCATCGCGCCCACCACCAACAGCTACAAGCGCCTGGTGCCGGGCTACGAAGCGCCGGTCAATCTGGCCTACTCGCGGCGCAACCGTTCGGCTGCCTGCCGTATCCCCATGTACTCCAGCAATCCGAAAGCAAAGCGCGTCGAGTTCCGTCCGCCGGATCCGTCGGCGAATCCCTACCTCGCTTTTGCCGCGATGCTTCTCGCCGGACTCGATGGCGTCCTCAACAAGATCGATCCCGGCGAATCCCTGGACAAGGACATTTACGATCTGTCTCCGGAAGAGATGAAGAGCGTTCCTTCCATGCCCGCATCGCTGGAAGAAGCCCTGGGATGCCTGGAAGACGACCACGCCTTCCTGCTCAAGGGCGACGTCTTCACCGAAGAGTTGATCGAGACCTTCATCGCGTACAAGCGCAAGAACGAGGCCGATGCCGTCCGCCTGCGGCCGCATCCGTACGAATTCTCGCTGTACTACGACATCTAGATTCAGTTTTTTTGTGTACTAGAGTAAGGCGCGGGGGCAACCTCGCGCCGTTTTTTTTTGCACCATGGTACAAGTGAGACATGCGAAGAATGGATGCATCGAAGTTCCAGTCCAAATGCCTCGAGGTATTGAGGATGTGGAGCGCACCGGAGTACCAGTTCACATCATGAGACGTGGTAAGCCAGTGGCCGTCCTAATGCCGTCACGTTCTCAGACAGGCTCCCGGCTAGGGTGCATGAAGGGCACGTTCGAGTGTGATGATGACATCGTCGGGCCGATCGGAGCTTTTGGAACGTGGTCTTAGGCTTGCTAGTGTAGTATCCAAGAAATAACTGGACAACTCGCGCGGTTCACCGGCATCCGAAAACCGCTTGCTGACGCGCGCGGCTCAGCACCCAAAGCCGCGTGAACATGGCGGTTACCGAGCCGCGACCGTAAAGGGAGCGGTCGGCACTAGTCTGTAGTTCTGACAGCATTGGTCTCGACACGATTGTCGAGACGGCACGCTGAGAGCGCGCGCCACAAGGCCTTCGGAACGGCTACCGCTTTCTACGCCGTGCCCAGCGCTGCCCGCAGATCTACATCGAACCGGCGCATGACCCGCACTTGATCCGGAGTCGCCTCCAGTTCGAAGCCCTTGGCGACAAACAGGTTCCGCTCGCCGCGCGAGATGAGAACCGCCATGCCGCGCTCCGTCAACAGACCCGCGGAACCCACTTTCCCAAAGCCGTTCTCTTTGGTGCGCTCCACCAGCGCAATGAATCCGTCGCGTTCAAAGACGAAGTGGTTTTCGATGGCGGTAATCGGAAGAAGTTGAATATTCGCGGCGGCCAGACGTTCCAGAATCTGCTGCATCCCTACATCTTGTAGCGGCCGAGGTCCTCATCGTTGAGGTTTTCCAGATACCTGCGCCACTCTTCGCTGTTCACGCGGTCGGAAACGGCGCTCACACCCTTGGCCGACTTCAACAGGGAATCCTCCACATAGATGGGGCAATCGGTGCGCAGCGCCAGAGCCAGCGCGTCGGAGGGCCGCGAATCCACAGTGATCCATTCGCCGTTTTTCTCCAGCCAGATCAACGCGTAGAAGGTGTCGTCGCGCAGTTCGCTCACGACAATCTTCCGCACTTGCGCCTCCAGGCCCATGAGCAGAGTTTTCATCAGGTCGTGCGTCATCGGGCGCGGAGTACAGACCTTTTCAATCTCCAGCGCAATTGCGTTCGCTTCGTAAATCCCCACCCAGATGGGAAGGATCGTGCTGCCGTTCGTGTCTTTCAAGATCACGATGGGCATATTGGTCGCCGGATCCATCATCAGCCCGCGGATCTTCATTTCGATTTCCATATACGAACGCCTCCTAGTTGACTCTTTCTCCCACTAGCGAGTTCGGCCCCGCTCGCAGCACTTGTACATCCATGTACCGGCCCAACATGTTTTCCGCGGTTTCACCGGAACCCGCGGCAAAGTTCAACGTCTTGTTTTGCGACGTTCTTCCGATCCACTGGCCAGTGGCCTTATTGTACCCCTCTACCATCACTTCCTGGACCACTCCAATGTAATCGGCATTCCTGCGCAGTTGGATGGCGCGCTGCTTCTCCTGCAAAATGGTCAGCCGCCGCCCCTTTTCGTCCTCTGGAATTTGTTCTTCCAGTTTCAATGCCGGCGTGTTGGGACGCGGCGAATACTTGAAGCTGAAGATGGAATCGAACTCCACTTCATCCAGAAGCGAGAGCGTGTGCTCAAAATCTTCCAGCGTCTCGCCGGGAAATCCGACGATGATGTCCGTGGAGAGGGCGATGTTGCGCGGCGAATTCTTCATCCACTCGATGCGGCGCATGTATTCGTCTCTGGTGTATTGACGCTGCATCGAGGCAAGCATTAACGAACTTCCCGATTGCACCGGCAAATGAACCTGATTGCATAAAACGGGATTCTCGGAAATTGCGTCGACAATGTCCTTGCCGAAATCGCGCGGATGCGAAGTAGTGAAGCGCACTCTGCGGATGCCGGGAGTGCGGCCGGCTTCCCGCAGAAGTTGCGCGAAGTTCAGCCCCGCCGGCGACGGATCACGATAGCTGTTGACGTTTTGGCCGAGGAACTGAATCTCCGTGTAGCCTCGGTCGGCCAGTTCCCGCACTTCACGCAACACAGTGGTGGAAGCGGAACTGCGCTCCGGTCCGCGGGTGAAGGGAACAACGCAATAAGCGCAGGATTTGTCGCAGCCTTCGATAATCGTAATGTAGGCGCGATGCGGATTGTCGCGCCGCGTCATCGGCGTATCGAAGGTGTCTTCGGTATCCAGGCTCAATCCGGTCACGCGCCGGTCACCCGCTTCCACTTTGTCCAGCAACTGGGGCAGCAGATTGTAGCTGGCCGAGCCGCAGACAAAACTGACGTGCGGTGCGCGCTCAAAGATTTTCTCGCCTTCCTGCTGTGCCACGCAGCCCAGCACGCCGAAGGTCCTGCCGCGGCCATTCCGTTTGAACTCCTGCAGCCGGTTGAATACCTTCTGCTCGGCCTTGTCGCGAATGCTGCACGTGTTGTACAGCACCAGGTCCGCATCGTCGGCGCTTTCCACCTGATCATAGCCGCGCGCCGCCAGCGTGCCGATGACTTTTTCCGAGTCATGCACGTTCATCTGGCAGCCGAAGGTTTCGATGTAGAACTTCCTCATGTAGAGCCGCTACTCCCATTATAGGGATTCGCGGACGCTACTTCGTTGCCAGCACCTGGAACAGCGCCGTTACATCGTCTTTCGTGCCGATGGCGACCAGCCCCGCCGAGGGCGGCTTCATTCCGTATGCGGTCAACTTGAAAACGGCCTTGCCGGAAACGCGCAGCGAGGGCTGATCCAGCGTAACGTTGAGCGTCACCGTCTTTCCGTTTCCGCGAATGTTCAGCGTTCCCTCAACGTCGAACGAGTCATTGCCCTTCGCTGTGATTTTCGTGGAGACAAATCGCATCTCCGGATACCGCTTCACGTTGAGCATATCCGTCTGCGCGTAATCGAGGACTTTCTTCAAGTCCTTCGGACCCAGCCAGGTGTCCTTGCACGTGATGCTGGCGGCGTCGATGCGCAAGTCTACTTTCGAATTTGACGGGTTTTGCAAATCCAGAGTGATCTTGCCTTGAAACTGGGGAAACTCAAATATGTGCTTCTTCCCCTTCATGAGCCCTGTTTTTTCCACTTCCAGAGTGAGGCGGTTGGAGCCTCCAGGCTGAAGCTTGTATTCGACCGGCTCGGCTTGAGCCGTCAAGAAAAGTATGGATAAGAGTGCAGCTGTCATATGGTTTATTCTCTCGCGATGCTCAGGCGGCGGCCATTACTATCGACATCCGCGAAGACCTGAAAACTATTCCCCATGTACAGTTTCACCGACGAACGGCCCGCGCGGACCGTCACGGTGTCAACATCCCGCTTCGTTTCCAGCGGCCCAGGCTTCTCTCCCGACGCATGCGGACGCAGGATCGTCACGGCGAACATCTTCGATACCGGCTGCTGGGATGCCGCCTCGACATGCCACTGCGCCGGAATCCCGGACCGGTTCGAAGCGGCCAGATAGCGATGATCCGGCTCCGGCTGGTAGCCGGTCCATTGTCGAAACGCCGGCGGCTGGCCTAGTACATACGTCACGGCGACTGCCGCCTTGCCGTTCGTCAATTCCAACGATTGCGTCTCGGGCCGCAAAGTAAATTCTTTCAACCCGTGCAGCAGAAACTGAAAGGTGGAAGGGACCGGCGCCTCCAACTCATCCACCACCAGCACCAGTGCGGGTTTCAGGAACAAGATATGCCGCAGGGCCCGCGTCAATCGCCCTTCATAAGCCGCTGTTGCATCGCCCGACACATATTCGACATCACCGTCGAATTGCGATTTCACGATGCGCCCGTCAGGTTCGGTGTTGTGCTCCCGCTGCCCCTTCCCATTCACCAGGACCGCGTTCTGCGCGACGGTCTTCCAAACCCAATCCTTGTGGAAAGGGCTGCCGTAGATGTCGCGGTAGACGTTGTTCACCAGCAGCGCTTCGCCATAGGCATTCAATGTGAAACTGTTGTGCGCGTCGTGTCCGTGGCTCCACCGGCCCATCGGGCTCGATTTGAACCGCACCTGTACGTTCTTCACCGAATCGAGCAGAGTCGTATTCATCACCGCCACGCCGGTGCCGCGAAAAACCTTCGAGGGTGGCAGATCCGCCGGTGGCTTGGGTTTCACCGCGGCAATCGCACTCCACAGAAACGCCAGCACCGGTTCATCCGCTTCGTGGCGTATCTGCGATGCATCCATCCACCACGCCCATTGCTCGTTGCGCGTTTCCCGCACGAAGAAATCCATAAACGACCAGCCGGAACCAATGCGCCCGGAGGAGAGATCGCCAAAGCCGAGATTGGGTGAACCGGGCGGCGCGGAATACATGGCATAATCGCCGAAGTGCGCAAAGAACGGCTTTTGGAAGCCGTCGATTCCCAATGCCGTGCGCGCAATATGGAACCACCAGGTTGCCTTCGACATGTAGCCGGCGAAATAGGAGAGCCCTTCGTGCCAGCCGCCGTCATCGTCGGACCAGACGGGATAGGCGGCAAAGAACTTGGTGACGGCATAGTTGAGGAAGAGATCGGATTCGGGAGTTTCGCCCAGCGTGACAATCGCATTCTCCGCCAACTTGTGCCACAAGCGATTGGCGTGACTGCCGTAGGGCATGCTCAGATGCGCGCCTTCTCTGGCCTCGCCGCTCTTCCATGCGTCCAGCGCGCGGCGCAGAGCCACTTTGCGAATGACAGCGCGCTCGCTTTCGGAAAAAACATCGTAGGCCCAATCATAGGCGCGAGCCAAGCGATGCAGCATCGGTTTCGCCGCTTCGCAATTCACGGTGAAGTTGGTGGGGCCGTCCGGATCCCACGCGGCCAAAGCCAAGGTGAATCGCCGCGCAGCTTCGCCATACTTCTTCTCGCCCGTGACCCAATAGGCGAAGGACAGCACCTCCGCCTCTTGCAGCGCCTTGACGGTCTGAACGCGGTTCGACCACCAAAACTGATTCGTCGCTTCATCTTTTGCGTTTGCCCTCACCGTGGGCTCGGCAGTAGGAACCGCGCGGAGCAGTGCATCGGCGGCGCGGATCAGCCGCTTCCCCGCTTCGCTATCCAATGCCGTTCGCAGGCGCTCGCGATCTTCGGGACGGGCGAACAATCGTGGATGCCGTTTAGAAACGCGCGCCCGAAGCTCGTCCATGGTGGGCTGGGGAAACGCCACGGCATCGGAAGCAATCGCAAAACGCCGCGTCTCACTCCATGGCTGCCCGGTGGGTTGGAATCGCCAATACCAAGTCCCGGGCTTCAGAGTTTTCGAATGCGTATAGACGGTATAGGGAAGGTTCGTGACGGTGATGGCGTCGCGGAACGCCGGATTCGATGCCATCTGTACCGCGTACTTCGACTTGCTCCCGAAGGGCACCCAGCTCAACGATGGCGGGTTCAATTCGACCCGCGAACCATCGGCCGGACGGTAGCCCCATTCATCGGGCTTGGCCGGTCGATCCGCGGCAGCCGCGCAGGATAGAACGCCGCACAAGATGAGAAAACGCATGCACACCCTCCTAACTGCGCCATTGCACCCACTCCCGGCACATCGAGCGTCCAAAAGTGTTCTTGTTGATGAGTGTAAGCAATTCTGAGACCGCGCGCGTGGTATGCTGGGCGGCTGAATCAAAGGCACTGAATGTCCGGGCAGGCACGCAGGCGGGCATCAGAGGTGAGCAGTGGCATTTTTAGGGCAGAAGCAGTCGCAGCGATAAAACGGTCCGCCGGATCCTGGTGCGCCAACGACAAGTTACGCGCCTTTTGCGCCACTTCGAAGCTGAGAACTGCCTCTCGCAGAGGAAGCACCTGCATCGATTTGTGAATCCATTGTGACGCCGCTTCCTCAACCGCAATCCGTTTCCTCTCGATGAGGAGGTGGGCCTCCCAAACGCTGATCGGGCTGAGGTACAACTGGTTTTCGGCGGCTGTAATCAACGCCCGATGGGCCGAGGGCAGCCTTTCGTCGCCCAACAAATACCAAAGCCAGGTGTGCGTATCCAACAAGAGCTTCACTTGCCTGTCGCCTCCCAGTCGATGCCGTCCAGTGGTTCCACCAAGTCTCCAACAGGACCCTTGAGGGTTGCTTTCATCGACCCGAACGCTGCCCGCTGTCCGGTTGAAGTGGGCGGGTGGACAACAGCAAGAAGTTGTCCGTTCTTCAGGATTTCAATCGGTTCTCCCGTCTGCCGGACACGTTCTAATAGGCGAAGACAGACCGCTTTGAACTCGGAAACATTGATCTGCTCCATGACTTGACTATAGTCAAAAATTAAGACCATAGTCAACTTTGAACATTTCTGGCATCCCCTCCACCAAATGTCGCCCGCTGATGTATACTTCCCACATGCTTCGAATGGTCTACCTTGCCTTGCTGTTTCTTGGAGTTTCCGCGGCCCAAACCGTTACCGGGACCATCACCGGTGTCGTGAAGGATTCATCCAATCTGCCGGTTGGCGGCGCGAACGTAACGTTGACGCAGGACGCTACCGGATTACAGCGCCAAGCCACAACGGACACACGAGGAGATTTCGTCTTTAGCAGCGTCGCGCCGGGCGCTTACCGCGTCAGCGCGTCTGCGCCTGGTTTCAAAAGATACGAACGCACGGGCGTGAACCTCACCGCGGCGGAGACGCTGCGGATTGGCGATCTGGTTCTCGAAGTGGGCGCGGTCAATGAAAGCGTCACCGTCACGGCGCAGGGAGCGGTGGTACAGACGGCTAGCGCGGAGCGCGCCGGGGTGATCACCACCGATCAGCTCGATTCGCTGACCATCCGCGGACGCAACGTCATGTCACTGCTGCAAACGCTGCCGGGCATTGTCGACACGGGCGGATCGGATTCGCTCAGCAACAGCTGGACCATCAACGCGCAGGGCAGCCGCAGCAACACCAACAACGTATCGCTGGATGGGGCGACGCTGAACGCCATCGGCAACATGTTTAACTCCGTGGTCAGCGTGAGCATGGATGCCGTCGCCGAAGTCAAAGTGCTGCTGAGCAACTACCAGGCGGAGTTTGGGCGCACGTCGGGCGCGAACGTGCAGATTGTCAGCCGTTCGGGCTCCCGCGATTTTCACGGGTTGGTCTCTTACTTCAAACGTCACGAGGATCTGAACGCCAACAGCTTCTTCAACAATCGCATCGGGCTGCCCATCGGGCGTTACCGGTTCGACACGTGGACCTATCAGGTGGGCGGTCCGGTGACCATTCCCGGACGCTTCAATTCCAAGAGAGAAAAGCTTTTCTTTTTCTGGACGCAGGAGTTCTGGCCGCAATCCTCCACGTCGGAAGGCACGGTAACGGTTCCCACCGATTTGGAACGCGCCGGCAACTTTTCACGATCGGTGGATCTCAACGGACGCTTGATTGGCGTGATCGATCCGGCATCGCGAGCGCCGTTCGCGGGCAACATCATTCCGGCCAACAGGCTGGACGCGAATGGCGTTGCGCTGCTGAAAGTCTTTCCCGCCGCCAACTTCTTCGACACGGCTATTTCCGCCAACCGCTACAACTACGTCTACCAGAACAACAACAGGAATCCTTCGCGTACGGACACGCTGAAACTCGATTACCACTTCAACCCGAAAAACATTTTCACGGGAAATTTTACGCACAGTAACTTCACCACGGAGGGACCGAATGCGACCACGCGTCAGGACAACTGGCACCAGGTAAGTCAGAAATCGGTGAACGAGGGATGGGCCTTCATCGGGCGCTATCAGAAGATCGTCAGCCCGACGCTGATCAATGAATTGAATCTCGCCTACGTGAACAGGCCCTGGAACAACAGCGTGGAAGATTCCGCCATCAAAAAAATCCAGCGCGATGCTTTGGGTTTCAAAACCGGTCAGTTCTTTTCCGCCAACAATCCACTGGGTCTGATTCCCAATGCGACCTTCGGCGGAGTCACCGGCGCGGCCACGCTCGCATTGGAATCGCGCTTTCCTCTTACGACGGATCACTGGATCTACACGATTTCCGACAGCGTCAGCAAGACGCTTGGCCCGCATACGGTGAAAGCCGGCTTCTACACGGACCGCGCATGGGCGACGCAAGGCGTGGCCGGGCTGGGACTCCCGTTCAACGGCGCATTCGATTTCGGTAACAACGTCAACAACCCGATGAATACCGGATATGCCTACGCCAACGCGTCGGTGGGCGTGTTCAACACCTACACGGAGCCGTCGGGCCGGCCGCTGCCTGTACATAGCGCGCGGAATTTCGAATGGTTTGCGCAGGACAACTGGAAGGTCGCGCGCCGCTTCACGCTCGATTACGGAATGCGTTTCTATGTGGTGCGAACGTCGGTGGTCGATGGGAATGTTCTCTCCGGCTTCGACCCATCGGCGTTCAACCGCTCGCAACAGATTCAACTGATCCAGCCCGGAAGGCAAGGTACGGCGCGAGTGGGTATCAATCCACTCACTGGAGAGGCGCTGCCCGCGGCGTTAATCGGCGCGTATGCCCCCAGAAGCGGGAACGTTACGAACGGCATGATCCAACCGGGAAGCGGCGTCCCGGACGCTCTGTACAATGGCCGCGGCGTGCAACTTGCGCCCCGCTTCGGTTTTGCATGGGACGTCTTCGGAAACGGGAAGACCGCGGTCCGCGGCGGCTTCGGCATGTTCTACAACCGCCAGGCGCAAGGCGTGATTCTGACGCCGTTCATCGCGCAGCCGCCCATTGTGCAAACACCGACCATTTACTACAGCACCCTGGCCACATTGCTCGGCTCGACGGGCTATCTCTTTCCCAACAATGTTACGGGCGTCGACCGCGGCGGAAAGATCCCCACAACAATGAATTACAGCTTTTCCGTGCAGCGGCAGATTGGATTCAGCACCGTTCTCGATGTCGCCTATGTGGGCTCGCTGGCCAGGCACCTGTTATGGAATCGCAATCTCAACGCCATTCCGTTTGGAACGAATTTCGATCCGAAGAACCTCGACGCCACGACGAATGCCGCGCTGTCTCCGGCCTTTCTCCGCACCTACACAGGCTACAACAACGTGAACTTCAGCGAGCAGGCGGGCTCTTCCAACTACCATTCGATGCAAGTCACGGCCAACCGGCGGTTCGCCAGAGATATCACCTTCGGCGTGGCATGGACGTGGTCCAGAGCGCTGACGTACAACGAGGGCGACGGCGGCGCGGTCAGTACGCTGGTTCCCATTCGCGTATGGAATTACGGGCTGCCCAGCTTCGACCGCACTCACATTTTCAAGCTGAATTATCAGTGGTCCATCCCTGCCATTCCCGTACCCAACAAAGTGGCGGGCTATCTGCTTAACCACTGGCAACTCTCCGGCATCACGAGTTTCATCAGCGGTGCGCCGTCGTCCATCGGCTTTTCCAATACCAACGCCGTCGACATCACGGGATCGCCCACGGACGGCGCGCGCATCGTCGTGCTGCGCGACCCTATCCTTCCGAAAAATGAACGGACCTTCAGCCGTTTCTTCCGCACGGACGTCTTCCAATCGCCCGCGCGAGGCACCATTGGCAACGCGGCAACCACGCTCATCCGGCTGCCCGGCATCAACAATTTCGATGTATCCCTCTTTAAGGACTTTCCCATCCGCGAAAGAATCAAGGGCCAGTTTCGCGCCGAGATGTACAACGTGTTCAACCACACGCAGTTCAGCGGCGTGGATACGGGGGCGCGTTTCGACCCCCAGGGAACCCAGGTGAACGCGCGCTTCGGTGAGATGACAGCGGCAAGGGAACCGCGGCGCATTCAACTGGCAATGCGCTTTTATTTTTGATCACACCGCCTGCACGACGGCGCAGACGGGCTTCGACCCTACGGGAATCATGGTGAACAGGGACGGCGTATTCTTGTTGCGGCGGGCCACCGACGTCATGAGAACCGACACATCGCCGCTGCGCCGGTTCAACACAAGGGCACACTGGTTGTCCGGCGTTAGCGCGATGAACGAAGGCTCTCCGCCGGCGGGCGCGGTTGTGATGACCTTGCGCGAATCAATACTGAGAATGGTCACCTGCCCGGATTGCGGGTTGGTGACATAGAGCAGTTCCGCCGTTCCCCGCACATCATGCGACACGGCCATTGCCGCCGGCCCATGTCCCGCCAGCACGGTTTCCGCTACTTCCGTGGAATACGGATAGACGATGGCAACAGCGTCCATGCCGGCGCCGGTGACGAACAACTGGCCGCCATCGGCTTTGAAGCAAAAGTTCTCCGGATGCATTGCCAGCGGCACGCGCACAACCAACCGCGACGTTGCCGTATCGAAAAAAGAGAGCATCTTCCGCTCGCGATGCGCGGCGATCCATTGCAATCCGTTTTGACGAAAACGCACGGTGCCGGCGGGAAAGCCCGTTGGGACGCGTTCCACCGCCCCCGACGCAAGATTCACCACGGCCGCCCCCTCCGCCCCCATGCTGATCAGCGCAAGGGGCTGGTGCGGCGCGAGGTCCATATCCACCGGCGTCGCGGGCAGAGGGATTCGCCGTGTGACGCGCATTGAATCCAGTTCGATCTCCACCAGTTGGCGCGGAGTGGAAACGATCGCATAGATCGCATCTTTGAGACGCGAGTGGCGGACGCCCACTACCTTCCCGCCAACGCCGGTGGAACGCGCACGCAGCATGCTCGCCGTTGCGATCTCGTGCACGCCTCCCGTCGTCGGCGTTAGAGCGTAGATCGTCTTTCGCGCGTTGTGATTGATCAACTCCGTGGGGGCGGCGTCCAAACGAATGTGGCGTATCACAGCGAAGGCGGTGAGATCGACCGCCGCAACGGCCGAGCCTTCTTCATTGGCAATGAACGCAAATCCGGCGAAGCCGGGCCGGGCTCGCCTGCCGCATCCAAGAATGGTCAACCCCGCGCCTGCGAGAAAGGTGCGGCGGCTTGCGTCTAACTGCATCTCTTTCTTTTATTGTAAGTCGAGCGCTATGCTGTTTCTTATGCAAAGGCGTCAATTCCTCTCCGCTGCCGCGGTTTCGGCGGCAATGACCGCTTCCGCGCGCACGTTATCCACCGTTGGCGCGCAGCTTTATACCGTGCGCAGCGTGCTGCCGGAAAAGCCGCTCGAAACGTTGCAGGCGATTGAAGAGATCGGCTTCAAAGAGGTGGAAGTGGTTGGCGGATCGCTGCCTGCAATCTGGCCGCACTTGCAGCAGACGAAACTAAAGGCGGTCAGCGTGCACCTGGACACGGGCCTGTTCCTGCGCACCCCCGAAAAACTGCCGGCGGCGATTGAAGACGCCGCTAAGCGTGGTTTCCGTTTCGCCGTCTGCCCTTATATCGCGCCGCAGGATCGCGGCGGCGTGGAGGTGATCAAGCGCTTGGCGGATTCGCTTAACAAGGCCGGTGAGAAGTGCAATGCCGCCGGCCTCACGCTGGCGTATCACAATCACGCCTTTGAGTTTGAACCAGCCGGCTCGGGCACGCTGCTCGACGTGTTGATGCAGAATGCCGACGCCAAACTGGTGCAGCTCGAACTCGACATCATGTGGGTAAAGGTGGCTGGCGTCGAACCCGTTTCCGTCATAGAGAAATACGGCAAGCGCGTTGCCCTGATGCATTTGAAAAACGTGAAGGCGGGCATTCCTTCGCGCTACAACGAAGGCATCCCGCGCGATGGATTCGCCGAACTCGACAAAGGCGTCATCGACATGGCCCCCGTGTTGGCGGCGGCCGCGAAGGCGGGCGTGAAGCATTACTTCATCGAACAGGATCAGACGCCGGGCAATCCTCTGGACAGCCTGCGCCAAAGCTTCGCGCACATCAGCAAGTTGAACTATTAGCGGTTACTTTACAAACAACCCGGCGGCGTCCCATTTGGCGATCGTGTCCTTTGCCAGGCCGGTCATCTTCTCCACCACCGCTTTGAAATAGGCATCGGCCTTGGCCTGATCGAACTTCGGATATCCCTGCCCCGCTTGATACAGAATGATGGAGGACGGAAAGGGGAAGGCACTCCAGGAGCCCGCAGGGGCGCGAGGAGTTGCTTGAGACGCGTTGTAGCGTTCGGGATGCACCAGCTTGCGATCAATCGCCTGGATGAACGCGGTTTCATTCCAGCCGGCGTGCCCGCCATCCTCTCCGAAAATCTTCATCGTTACGTCGGAGCAATACGCCCACCAATTCACGACAAGAGTGCGCACGCGAAGCTCGCGGCCCACTTTCTCGGCAAGGTCGTTCAAGATGGCCGTCTGCGGGCCACCGTGGCCATTGACGATGATGATGTTGCGAAATCCATTGCGCGCCAGGCCCACGATCACATCGCGCAGGAACAACCGATACGCTTCTTCACTGATGGAGAACGTGCCGGCATAGCCGTCGAGGCTTCCCGTCACACCGTAGTTCAGCACCGGAGCGACCAAGGCATTCAGATCCTTCGCCATGCCGCGCGCTAAAGCGAGAGGCGCGGTGTTGTCCGCGCCGTTGTTGACCACGCCATGTGCCTCCATGGTGCCGGTAGGAAGCAGCACTGTCTGAATCTTCGCCGGAACCAGTTCGCGAAACTCCATCCAGTTGATGTCGTTCATCTCACGAGTGGAGGGTTGCTGCGCGAACGCGAGCGGCGCAAGCAAGAAGAGTACGTAGATTCTCATTGAAGAGGCTCCCTTCAGACGGCGGCCGCATGAACGCCCGCAACAACGGTTTCCATGTATTCGCGCGCGCGGCGGGCCAAAGCATCGACATCCTCAGGCGTATTCGGCCGCGCGGTAAAGGGTTGAGAAATGTTTTCGAACGCGAGTGGAATTTTCCCGCCGGCGCGCGCGATGCGTGACAACATCTTGTAATGATCCGTCTGCCCAAAGCCGGGTCCGCAGGTTGCGCGAAGCTTACCCGCGGCGCGAAAGTCCTTGATGGCGAACCCGCGAGCCTCAGCGCCGCACGCTGCGAAATCGATGTTCGCGTCCTCGCCCGTGTACCACCAGACGTTGCCGGCGTCGTAGAAAAGCCTCACGCTTTCGTGCGCGACTTCGGCAATCACGCGAGCCGTCATCCGGCCCGTAGCCGTGATGCCTCCGTGCTGCTTCACGCCGATGGTAATGCCCGCCTGTTTGGCGATGGGCGCGACCGCCCGCAAACTGCGCACGGTAGGCGCATACTCTTCCGGCTTCGCCTGCGGCGAACCAAAGCAGAGAATGTTGGGAATGCCCGCCGCGTGCGCCTGCTCGATGCGATGCTTGTAAGTCTCCACGAACTCAGGACGTTCGGGATAGACTGCGCCAAACATCAGAACAGGTTCCAGACCCGCGTCGCGCGAAACCTTCGCCAACTCCACCGCCGCGCTCGCCGGAGCATGGTCCGCCAACAACGGGGCGCGCCGGCCACTCGCATCCGTCGTGTTGGGACCCCAGGCAATGTAACGGAACCCGGCTTGGGCAATTCCCTGAACCGCGCGGCGGAAGGAAGACGCCTGGTAAGGCAGAGACATGCAGGCGATCTGAAACTCCGTCCGCGCTTCCGCGGTTTGCGCGGCCATCGCCGCGGGCAACGTTTGCAACAGGCAGCGGCGCGTGATCATTTTGTTTCGTCCTGTGGTGCGGCCGTCAATCCTAGATCCTTGCGGCGCAATCGAAGTTTCTGCACATCCGCGCCGCGCAGTACGTAATACCAATCGGAGAACCGGTTGTTCAAATCGCGCGCGCCATGCGTTCGCCCGACCCCGACGTGTCGCCGTATTTCGCGGCGCGCTGCGCGTCAAAATTCACGGTGACGAAAATGTAGCGATTCTCATCCTGTCCCGCGGGAGTGGATGGCTTCACGTCGCCCGTCGTGGCCACTTCGCCGAATCGAATCGCGTAGACCAAACCATTGGAAGTTTCCACCACCATCTCGCCTTCATTCGCCATCAGGCGGCCCGCGGGCGAGAGGAAAAAGCCGCGCTGCCGCATGGACATCATGCCTTCCAGACTCATTTCCAACTTCCCGTTGCGCAACCCTTCGGCCATCGACGGCGGCTTCGGCCGCACATCGACAATCTTCAGCGTGTCCAATGTCGCGGCCATTGCATTCACGGCATTCTGCTTAAACCCGCCGGTTCCGGCCACTTGCCATTTGCCGCCATCCTGGGTCAGCTGCAACTGCTCCAGATTCGCCGCGCGACCCTGATCCAGCGTGTAGCTGACAATCTGCACGCGGCGGATGGTGGAAGAGGCAATGCGCAGCAATCCCGCGTTGACCCAATCGGCAAAGCGCGCCGACGGGTCGGCATCCGTCTTTACGGAATACACGCGTTTGTCGTTGGGCGCGCGCACATAGCGATATCCGGGCTTACCCTCGGCCGTCTTGCCGAGAATGAAATCCGCCAGCATATCCTTGTGCGTGTTGCGCAAAGTGACGCGCTTGCCGCGTCCGGTGAGCGATGCGTTCTTTGCGTCCAGCGGATCGATCACGCCGAACCTGACGTGGTCGGCCGTGGATTCAGTCACCACATTTTCTTTCTTAAGATCGACCAGCGCTCCCGCGGTTTTGAGCAAACGGTCGCCGGCGTCGATCACGTAGTTGTAGTTCGCGGGCAGAATCCAGCGGCCTTTTTCGAACGCCACTTGAAATGGCCGCGCGCTGGCGGTGGCCTCGTCGTAATCCACCACTTCGATGGTTTTCACGTCGGCGGCATTCGTGAACGCCGGATAGAAGGTCTGACCCGTTTCGCGAAAGATGGCCGCCGCACGGCGCTCCGGCGCGGTCACATTCGCGGACACGCACAGCACGATGGCGACTCCGGCGAAGCATGCGGTTTTGACGGATTCTCTCATGCCGCCTTCTCCTCCACCACGCGGTCGTCCGGCGTGCCCAGACGCTCCCGCGCCACGCGCCGCGCCGAAACAAACAGGAATACGAGGAAGGCCGGAACGGGCGGCAGCGCCACGGCCAGAAGTTTGATGGTGTTTTGAATTCCGCGAATGGAGTTCTCCATCTCCGAACGCGAAGTTTCAATCTGCTTCTGCCGCTCGTCTTCGATATTCTGACGCGCCACCGTCAAACGGCGGTTCTCCACCGACTGCACGTTGGAGATCATGATCTGCTTCGCCTGTTCATCCAGATCGGAGCGCGCATCGATCTCCCGCACGGCGCGATCCAGGCGCAGTTGCGCCTCCTGCAAGCGAGCTTCGGCGATTGACTCGGCTTCCTGCGTTTGTTTCAAACGCTGCTCGTCGTAACGGCGCGTGCGAGCCTCAACGGCCTCCAGAGTGCGATGCTTCGGACGGCGCTTGCGCAGTGCGATGAACGACGCATCGCCCGCCATCTGATCCACGGCGTTCAACAGGAAGGTCACGTTATCGAAGTTCAAATTCTCCACGCCGCGGCGTCGCAGTTCGAAGAACTGTTCGCCCATCAGATCGAGATCGGCAACGATCACGGCATTCGCAGGGCCGGAAACGCGCGCCGCCATTACGTGTTTGGCCTGATCCGTCTTACGATTCACCGCCGGATTCACCCCAACGCCAAACAGAGAGCGCTGGACCAGTTCCTCCCAACGAACCACCCCGCCGGCGGCCGTTGTCTCCAGCAGCGGGACGAACTTTGTCTTCGCGTCGCTGCGCGGCTTCAACTCGCCCGGATACAGCAGAACAACTTCCTGCAGTCCGGCGGTGATGGCGTCAGCCTGTTGAAAGCCCTTGCCCACGAAGACAAACTCTTTGGGGAGGCTCTTCAATTGCGGATGCGGGTTGTAATCGTCCCAGACGATGCGATTCGATTGCCAGACGACTCCCAGCGTTTCCAGAAATCCGCGCAGATTGGCGCGATCGCCGGCCTCCGCCGCGGGCATTTCCGGCGAGGCGATTTCATTGGGCGCAAGCTCCAGGTTGAAGGCGGGCATGGGGTCGAGAAAGACAGCCAGCGGCTTACCTGTCTTTGCATAGGCGGTGAGCCGGTCCGCCTGCGGTTGCGTGAGAGTGCTTGGCAATGGGGCGATCAACGCGTCTACTTCCGGATAATCCGTATCCGGATTCACCTCCACCACCTCGTACTGCTTCTTCATCTCGGCGACAATCGACCAATCCTCCGATTGCGCGCGGCGCTGGAAATCGAACCCACCGAAAAGCTTTGCGCGTGTGGCCAGAATGCCGGCCTTCTTCCTCTTGGCGCGCGAGACGACGCGAATGGAGCGCATCAGCTCATATTCCACCGGCAATCCACGGTCGAGAAACGGAATGACGAACTCCTCGCCACCGCTGGTAAACACAATCCCCATGAAGATCTCGTTCAGAGATCCGGACTCTTCAGTCACGGGAACGCGGAATGGCCGGATGTTGTAGCGCTCCTGCGCTTCGCGCGCCTGCGGAGTGTACTTTACGGTTTCAATGATGCGCGTGTGCAGCCTTTCGCCGGATACGGCGTCGAACTCGCGCAGCGTTTCAATCAACGCGCGGCGCAGCGGCAAGTATCCTCGCGGGACGTCGGGGCTAACGTAGGCGTGAATGAATACGGGCTGCCGGGGATCCAGGCCGCCGAGCAATTTACGCGTATCGTCCGACAGGGAATGAATGCGCTCCGACGTGGCGTCCCATCGCACACGCGCGTGCGATGCGATTATTGTCAGTGCTCCGGCAATCACAACTGAAGCTACAAACCGCGCAGTCACATGCCATCGCATGGCAGGCGCGCCGTGCCCCGTCTGCCAACGGCGTTTTCCCAGCAGTGCGACGTTGGCATGAAATGCGACCGCGGCCAGCGACAGAAAATAGACTACGCTTCCGGCGGTGACAACGCCGCTTGCCAGGTCGCGGAACTGTTCCACCACCGACAACCGCTCGAGCGTTCCCTGCAGACCACCCTGCACAATTGCGCCAGCCCGGTTCAGGAACACGGGAATCGATACGAACAACCCGCCGAGAAGGAATGCCACCGTCAGGTTGTCGGTAAGCATCGACCCGAGCATCGCCAGTGCAAGCAGCGACGCCCCCATCAGCCAGTAGCCAAAGTATGTGGTCATCATCAGGCCCGGATCGGGCGCGCCCAGCCATCGCAGCACGACGATGTGGCTGAACGAGAACAGCAGGCAAACGCTGTAGATGCTCACAGCCGCGCAGTACTTGCCCATTACGATTTCAAAATCGCCGGCGGGTAATGTCAATAGAAGTTCTTCCGTTCCCTGCCGTTTTTCCTCGGCCCACAAACTCATGCTGATGGAGGGCAGCAGGAAGATCAACAGGAAAGGGAAATAAGCGTTGAGTTGATCGAGATTGGCAAGGTTCGTGGCGAAGAACGATTCCTGCCAGAACGCGGCGATGGCGCTGAGGAAAACGAACATCGCGATGAAAACGTATCCCGTGGGCGTGGCGAAGTAGGCCGCCAACTCGCGGAGGAAAACGGATCGAACGACGTGTGTCCTCATGCCGTCATGCCTCCGTCAAAGCGTGGAACGCAGTGTCCAATGCGCCCCACCGCTCACTCATCTCCGCCGGAGTTCCATCGAACACAATGCGGCCGCGTGTGATGAAAACCACTCGATCCGCCATCGCCTCCACCTCTTGCAGAATGTGCGTGGAAAGCAGAATCGTTTTCTGCTGCCCCAGTTCGCGAATCATGCGCCGCACTTCCGTGATCTGATTCGGATCAAGACCCGTTGTCGGCTCATCCATGATTAAGACGTCCGGCTCGTGCAACAGCGCCTGGGCCATTCCCGTGCGCTGCCGGTAGCCTTTGGAAAGCTTGCGGATGGGTTTCTCAATCACAGCTTCCAATGCGCACATGCGCACCACTTCGGAGATGCGCTGTTGCAAGCGCGCTTCCTCCAAGCCGCGGGCGCGGCCAAAGAATTGGAGCAGTCCGCGCGGCGTCATCTCCGGATAGAGCGGACCGTTTTCGGGAAGATAGCCCAGACGCTCCAGCGCCTGCATGCGGTTCCCATTGACGTCTATACCCGCGATGCGCGCGGTCCCCGAAGAAGGCGACAGAAAGCCCGTGAGGATCTTCATCGTTGTGGACTTGCCCGCGCCATTCGGTCCCAGAAACGCGCAGACTTGTCCGCGCGGAATGGAAAAGGTGACATCGTGAATGGCGCGGAACTTACCGTAGATTTTGCTGAGACCCGTGGCCTCAATCATCACTTGGGGTGCTTCGGCAGTCATAGGCGGAAATGGACTAAGTGGTTCGAAACGGCGAAAAAATCAGGATAGCGCAACCAGCTGAACCCCTTGCACCAGGCTTTGCAGCTTACGCCGCGCGGCCCAGCGAGCCGTTTGGCTCAAGCCACAATCCGGCGCAAAGCTCAACCGTTCCGCGGGCGCGAATTGCAGGCAATGATGCACACGGGCGGCAATATCATCCGGCGTTTCGATGTAGTAGTTTTTCGTATCGACAATGCCCACCGACACGTCATGGTATTCGGCGATGCGGCCAATCAGATTGATCTCCGCGAACTCGCGGTTTGCCATTTCGACGTGGACCTCGTCGGCGTCCAACTGGTAGAAAGCCGGATACAGCGGAGCGTAGGAGCGTGGCGCGACCGAACGCGCCTTGTAGTTGCCGAAACACAAATGCGTGGAAAGACGGCAATGGCCGCGGATGCCCGCAACCGCGCGATTGAAGATGTTCACCAGCCGGTGCGGATCTTCGCGATATCCGTAGCAGCTCATCGATGGCTCATCGACACAGATCTCCGCGCAGCCCGCGGCCACCAGCGCCTGCAACTCCGCATTGACAATGGGAACCAGGGCTTCCGTGATGGCCCAGCGGTCCGGATAATCGGCGTTGGGTTCCAGCCGGCCGCTCAGCGTGTAGGGGCCTGGAACGGAGATCTTCAATGCCGGGCCCGCCGGCGCCAATCGCAGCAGGCGCTGGTATTCGGCGACACAACCCAACCCGCGCGGCGCGGTGATTTGTCCCGCGATGCGATGTTTGCTCCGCTGATCGTGGGCCGGCGGACCAAGGCGGCGATGCGGCTGTGGATCGCGTTCGATGCCTTCCAGAAAACCATAGAACGACAAATTGAAATCGAGGCGTGTCTGCTCGCCGTCCGTAACTACGTCGAGGCCGGCGGTGACCTGATCGAGAACGGCCACCGACACGGCGTCATCCAACATTTCGTTGATGTCGTCAACGCCGAATTGATCGAGATGGGAAGAAGCGAACTCCAGCCAGCCTGGAAACGGATAACTGCCGACGACCGTAGTTCGAAGGGGTTTCGGTTGCATTAGTATTTGACCTTTATCCAGCGGCGCGAACGCATCGATTGATAACCGGCATCGAGAATACAATTCACGGAGTAGCCGTCCTCATAGGTTTCGCGAGGCGTTGCGCCGTCGCGAACACATTCCACAAAATGGCGCATCTCAGCCTGATAGCCGTAAGCAAACGCCTCTTCGGGCAACGGCCGCGTCCAGCCGTGATCGATATCGGCCTTCTCAATAATGTAGCCCGCCGGCTTACTGGTGAACGATGCAATGGGAGTGCCGCGCGTCACATCGGTGAAGATGGAACCTTCCGATCCGTGAATCTCGTTGCGGAGGTCGAGACCGCCCTTGGTGGTCCAGGAAAGTTCGCAATGTCCAATACCGCCGCCGGCGAATTTCAGAACGAGCAGCGCGTTGTCCTCGCCCTTCGTTTTCGCGTGGTGAACCAGCGTCGCGCCCCAGGCCATCACTTCCACGACTTTTTCTTCTTTGCCGAAAAAGTAGCGCGCGGCCTCAATGCAATGGCAGGCGAGATCGTTCATCGCGCCGCCGCCGGTCTTCGCCGGGTCCCAGAAATGCGGACTATGAGGACCGCTATGCGATTCGCGCGAGCGCACCCACAAAACACGTCCCACGCCGCCGTTCACAATGGTGTCGCGCGCCTTGACCACGCACGGCGAAAACACTTCCGTCTCCGCATAGCCGTGCATTTTTCCGGAGCGTCTCGCCGCCGCCAACATTTGCTTCGCCTCGTTGCGATTCCTGGCTAGAGGCTTTGTACAAACCTGATTCCGCCTGGCTTTGGAGAGCATCAGCGAAACGGGAAGATGCTCTTCGTTGGGCAGCGCGATGATAAACAGATCAATGTCGTCACGCGCAATGGCCTTTTCCAGACTTACCGTCGATTCCGGAATTCCCCAACTCGTCGCGAATGCCTTGGCGCGTTTCGTCGAACGCGAGTAGTTCAAGACCACTTCGTGTCCGGCAACGTTGGCCAGCCCCTGCAGATAGAACTCGGCTACGAAACCGGACCCCAGCATCGCGATGCGAACGTTACTCATACAAGTGCCTCAAACTCTTGCGGTAGGCTTCATAAAAGCGGTCCAACTGCTCCGCGGCGCCGGCATTGCCGACAAATTGATGGCTGGGCAGCAAGACGGGCTTCACTCCTTGTGCCAGCAGGTACTCGGCGGTTTCGCAGCGGATCATATTGATGATAGCCGCGCCGGCCACTGTCGATGCGGGACCCGTGCGCCACTCCAGCCCTTCCAGTTCCACCAGGCAATCGCCGGCGGGACAATGATTGTCGATGACGACATCGGCGTGATCGATTAACTTTGTTCCCGAAGAATGGGCGGCCGGAGAGTTCTGGCAGTGCGTGCGCGATGTGATGGCGATCACCGGCATCTTTCGTTTTCGCGCGCCGGCGGCCATCTCGACAATCACCGGCCGTATGCCGCTGGTGGAGATGACGATAAACGCGTCGTGCGGGCCGAAGCGGAATCCCTGGAGAATCTCTTCGGCGTAGCCTTCGTACTTTTCCAGATGCAGCGGCGCGCGCAGGCCATTCGCTCCGACGATGGAGGCGTGATTCGACAGCGCCAGTTCCACCAACGCCACGAAGCCCACGAAACAGCCCTGGCGCGGCGTCATCTCCTCGCACAACATGCGGCTGTGGCCGTTTCCAAAGAGAAACACCAAGCCACCGGCGGCAATGGAATCGGCGCAGAGGGCCGCCGCGCGCCGGATGTTGGGCAGTTCCGTGCGCTCCATCCCGGCGAGAACAGCCATCACCGATTGATAATACTTCTCCGCGGCAGACATGAAGAATCAGGTATAGCAACCGCCCGTGATAGCGGTCAATGTATGCTGGAACATATTATGCCCGAAGTGTTCGCCGTGGATATTGGCGGGACGCAAATCAAGGCGGCTCGCGTGGACGAGCAGGGCCGCGTCCTGGATTCGCGCAAGATCGGCACGCCGCATTCTATCGAAGATTTTTCCGCCGCTGCCGCCGTCCTAACAAAGGAACTGGCGACTGGCGCGGCTGCCGCCGGGTTTGGATGTAAGGGCCTCGTCGATACGCGAACCACCGTGGTGCGCGTTCTGCCCGGAACATTGCATTATCTCGAAGGCAGATCGCTGGCCGAATTGTTCGGAGTTGCCGCGATTCCGGCAGCGGCGGAGAATGACGCACGCGTCGCGTTGTTAGGAGAACGCCGTTGGGGGGCGGCGCGCGGCCGCGACGACGTGATTTTTCTCACACTGGGCACAGGCGTTGGAGGCGGCGTTTTGACGGGTGGCCGGCTTCTGCGCGGGTCCACCGGGGCGGGCAGTCACATTGGCCATCTCACGGTGGATCCGCAAGGCGTGCCGTGCATTTGCGGTAATCGCGGCTGCCTGGAAACGGTGTTTTCGGCGAAGGCGATTGAGGCTGCCGCATTCTCGGCCCGGCATCGCGGCGTGGCGAGCGTGCTTTTGAACGGGCCGGATTCGCCGGCATGCGAGCAGGTGTTCGCCGCCGCAACTTCCGGCGATGCCGTCGCCATCGAGATTGTCAGCCGCGCCGTTTACGTGTTGGGGGCGGCTCTGGCTGGTCTGGTCTATGTGTTTGACCCCGAAGTGATCGTGTTAGGCGGGCAGATGGCGGCGGCCGGATCGATTCTGTTCGACCCCATTCGCGCCATGATTCGCGAACGGACTTATCCGATGTTACAGCGCGAAATTCCTGTGGTGCGGTCGGAGTTGGACGGCACGGGAGTAGTGGGCGCGGCAGCGCTGGCCCTCGATTGCCTCTAGGCTGCTTGGTGGGGCAGATCTCCAGATCTGCGAGCCGGTCTCCAGACCGTCTCTGCCTGAAGTAATCGCAATCTCCCGGGCGGCTGCAAAGCAGCCGATGGCCTCTTGCGAGGCCATGCGGGATCTGGAGATCTGCCCCACTCAAGCGGCGCGATCCTGGCGATACCATTCGAGCGTGAGCCGCAAACCTTCTTCCAACGAATACTTGGGATCATGGCCTAAATCGCGGATTGCGAGAGTCGTGTCGGCCTGCGAATGCAGCACATCGCCGGAGCGCGGCGGGCCGTACTTCGCAGGCAGTTCGATGCCTTCAATCTTTTGCAGGAGCGACCAAACTTTGTTCAGCGTGTGGCGATTCCCATTACCCGCGTTGTAGGTGATGCCGGCAACGTGCTTCCCGGCGTGAGCCGCTTTGATACACAGTCCGGCAACATCCTTTACATAGGTGAAATCGCGCGATTGTTCGCCATCGCCGAGGATCGTGGGGTTCTTGCCGTCGATTAGAGCCGTGATGAACAACGAAAGCACGCCTGAATACGCGCTGGTTGGATCCTGCCGTGGACCGTAAACGTTGAAGAACCTCAGCGCCACGGCCTCAAGGCCATAGCATTCATAGAAACATCGCGCGTAGTATTCGCCCATCACTTTCTGCGCGGCGTAGGGTGACTTCGGACGCGGAATCATGGTCTCCACTTTCGGCAGCACCTCGGTGTCGCCATAAGCGGAGGACGACGCAGCGTAGATGAGACGGCGCACCTTCCCTTGCACGGCCGCGTGGAATACGTTGAAACAGCCGTTCAAATTGGTGTCATGGGACGGCACCGGATCTTCAATGGAGCGCGGGACGGACGGAATCGCAGCCAAATGATACACGGTGTCCGCGCCGTCGATGACAGGCAGGATTGCATTCAGATCCCGCACGTCCATGCGTTCGAAGCCAATCTCATTCCGAACTTCGGCGAGGTTCTCTTCCTTGCCGGAGAAGAGGTTGTCGATGACGATAACTTTTCCTTCGCGCTGTTCCAACAGAGATCGCACGAGATTCGATCCAATGAAACCCGCTCCGCCTGTAACGACGATCTTCTTCATGATGCAATCCTCTTTATCTCCGCCTCCAGATGCCGCAGCGATTCCGTGGCAATCCGCTCCGCGCCAAATGAAAAGTCGAAAGCTTCCAGCGACACCCACCGCCGGTATCCGCGCCGCAATAACATTTGCAGCAGCGGCTTGAAATCATAATCTCCAACGCCGCAATGCTTGCCGTCCAGTTCATTCACGTGAACGTGGCGGATGTAGTCGTAATAACGGTCCACGAGAACGGCGTGCGGTTCGCGCTCATCAATCGCATTGTGCGTGTCGAACATCGTGCGGACTCCCGGGCTATCAATCTGCCGCACAATTCCAACCGCTTCTTCCAACGTCTGCACGACGTCGCACTGTGCCACCGGCAGCGCCTCAACTAGAATCGTCACGCCGCGCGCCGCCGCGTGTGGAGCCACTTCCGACAATCCGTCGACATACCGTCCCGTGGCTTCGGCGCGTGACGATCCGCCCACCGTCCCACGCTGTTGCGGCGAGCCAAACACCATCACGCCATCCGGGCCGAGATCGGCGCACAGATCGACGAGGTTGCGTATGTGCAACCAGCTCTTCTCCCGCAGGGCGTTGTCCGGCGTCGTCACGTGCAATCCTTTCGGCGACACCATCAGCCAATGCAATCCGACAAATTCCAAACCCTCTGAGGCCATGATGTCGCGCAGTTCCGCGCGGCGCTGGACCGGAATGGCAGCGGGGTCTTCCAATAAAGTGAACGGCGCGATTTCGATTCCGCTGTAGCCGGTCTTCTTCATGAACCGGCATGATCCGGCGAAGTCCCATCCCTGGAACGCCTCGTTGCAGATTGCCTGCCTCAGTTCCTTCATTTGCCTTAGTTTAGCTATTTATCGACAGTCCGCAGACAATCCTTTACTTGCTTGTCCGGCCCACAACGATGAGGTCCATGCCTCCCCAGGGCGCGAGGAAATTCAGGCGGCGCGTAATCCAGACCGTTTTGTCAAAGAGTTTCAACCACAGTTTGCCGATTTCCTTGCGCCGCAGGATCTTGCCGAAGAACCACCACGCGACTGCGCCTAGTTTGGCAATCTTGTGCGCGCGTTCGATGTGAAATCCGTTTTTGCGCATCATCGCTTCGATTTCGTCACGCGAGAAACGGCGCTTGTGCCCGCGTGTTTCATCCAGGCGGCTGAACAGTTCCCTGCCATGCGGCACCAGCACGACAAGTCTCCCGCCGGGTTCCAACAACTTCGCCGATTCCGCGACGGCCGTCTCCGGCGAATCCATATTCTCCAGTACGTTGAGGCAAAGGACGGTATCGAAGCGATGATCGAATTGCGCATAGGACGACGGCTGATTCGGATCCAGTTTCACCATGCGAACGTTCGGGGTGCGCAGAAAGCGATTCTCCAATGCGTGCAGATAGAATGGATCCG
Organism: Candidatus Solibacter usitatus; assembly: GCA_016191645.1. Taxonomy (GTDB): domain Bacteria; phylum Acidobacteriota; class Terriglobia; order Bryobacterales; family Bryobacteraceae; genus CADEFT01. Next base: position 13,718 of record JACPVQ010000110.1, on the reverse strand, counting down.
ATTCCGCCGCGACATACAATTGCCGCCGCGCAAGCAGGCGTCCGGCAAAGTTGCCGATGCCGGCGCTCAGTTCCAGAACTACTTCGCCAAGATACGGCCGAATGGTCTCCGTGATCCAGCTCAGGTGCGCGGGCGTTCCGCTGAGATTGTTGAGAAACGCCCTTCCATATGGCTGCACGTAGAGGTCATCCTCCAGCCAGAAGCGCAGAATCACGCCCAGCGCCTTCAGACCATCCTTCCATCCGATCTTCTTGCCCTCTTCATAAGTTCGCCCGTGATAGCTGATCGGCACCTCGTAAATACGCAGCTTCCGCTTGGCGCTCTTCATGGTGATTTCCGGTTCGAAGCCGAAGCGGTCCGAGCGGATGGGAATGCTCTTCAGCAGATCTGTACGGAAGACCTTGTAGCAGGTCTCCATGTCCGTGAGCTTGATGTTGGAAAAAATGTTCGACAACAAAGTCAGATGTTTGTTGATCATCGAATGCCAGAACGGCAGCACGCGGGTTTGTTCCCCGGCCAGGTAGCGCGACCCGAATACGGCATCCGCGCGGCCATCCAGCAAAGGACGCAGCAGACGCGGATACTCATTGGGATCGTATTCGAGATCGGCATCCTGCACGACGACGAAATCGCCTTGCGCATATTGAATCGCGCTGCGCACAGCCGCTCCTTTGCCGCGATTCACTTCGTGACGGTAGAGTCGAATGCGCGGCTCCGCCGCGGCAAGGCGCTGCAGAATTGCGAAGGTGCCGTCGGTGGAGCAATCGTCCACGACGATCAATTCCCGCTCCATATGTTCAGGCAGCGGAGCGGCCAGAACCAGCCCCAAACTGCGCTCGACAACCGACCGTTCGTTATACACAGGAACCAGAATGGAAAGGAGCATGTAATCTCACAGTATACTGTTGACGTATGACAACTATTTCCAGACGCGATGCCAGCGCCGCGGCGGCCGGTGCGGCATTCCTGATTGTCAAGCCGCATCAGGTGAGGGGTTCGCAGGCGAACTCCGCGCTCACCATCGGACTGATTGGCTGTGGCGGACGCGGGATGCACGACAGCGGCATCGCCGCGAAAAATGAATTCGCGCGCATCGCCGTCATTTGCGACATCTATGACGACAAGCTGGCGGCGGCGCGGGAGAAGTATTCCGGCGCGAAGGAATACAAGAATTACAAAGACGTACTGAGCAGCAACGTTGACGCGGTGCTCATTGCGACGCCGGCGTTTCTGCACCCCGAACATTTCGAAGCCGCCGTGCAGGCGCGCAAACACATCTTCATGGAGAAACCCGCCGGCGTCGATGCCAAGGGTTGCCGCCGCATTGTCGAAGCGGCGAAGAAGGCCGACAAGACGAAGCGCATTACCGTCGACTATCAGCAGCGCTACGGCAAGGATTATCAAACCGCTTACGGCGTGCTGAAATCAGGCGAACTGGGAGCGGTGAAGATGATTCGGGCGGCGTGGCTGGGCGGCCCGCCGCCGACGCGCAGCGGCCATCCGCAGAGCGAAGAGAAGATCCGCAACTGGTACTTCTACCGCGAAACGTCCGGCGACATCATCGTGGAGCAGGATTGCCACAACCTGGACGTCGTCAACTGGTTTATGGGCGGGCATCCCAGCAAGGCAACGGGTTACGGTGGACGCGCCATGCGAACTATCGGCGATGTGTTGGACAATCTTTCCGTGACGTATGTTTACGACAGCGGCGTCGTGTTCAGCTACAGTGCGCACCAATTCGGCCGCCAGACTTATCAGGACATCTCCGAAACATTCATCTGCGAAAAGGGTTGGATCAATACTTCGCGCAGGGGAGTTTCCATCATGCGCGCCGATGGTAAGGAGCAGCGCATCGAAACAAAGCACGACATCACGCAGGATTCCGTGAATCAATTCATCGACGGATGCCGCAACGGCAAGCTGGAAAACGCCGCGTTCCACGCCGCCGAAAGCACGCTCATCGCCATTCTCGGGCGCGAGGCGATCTACACGGGCAAAGAAGCAACTTGGGATAAGGTGTCGAAGGCGTAAAATGACACTAACTATTTCTCCTGAGCTTGAAGAGCGGCACCTGGAACTGCTGATACAAGAAGCGGAACAGAGCGGTGACTACACTGAAATGACTGCCCAGGATTGGGAGGACATTGAACGCGAGGGAATGGGAATCGTTAATTCCCGTAGGCCAACCTGAAGTCGATGCCGCGAGTCATCAGCGAATCGCCGCAAAAAGGGACTTGACTCGTCACTTGGTATGGTTGGCCGAAGAGGCTGGCAGAGATTTGGCAATACGCTTTCTTCTCGCCGCTCAACAGACCTTTCAGGAGCTAGCCCAGAGCCCGAAGATTGGGCCTATCAAGATGCACGCCGGGAAATTCGTGGGTGTGCGGATGTGATCCGGGAATCCGTCCAGTTCCATTGCCACGAGGCATCGCGCCGACAGCGTAAAATGGAACTATAATGCATACTTACTTACAAGACCTGTGGAAAGATGAGCATGCCGCCTCCTTGGACGGCGACCATCTGGACCTGCTTCGATATCGTTCTAATCTTCTCGGCGCGGATCTGCGTATTACCAATTTCGGCGGCGGCAACACCAGTTCCAAATACGAAGTGACCGACCCGCTGAGCGGGAAACCCGTTCGGGTGATGGCCGTCAAAGGCAGCGGGGGCGATCTTGGATCCATCAAGACGACGGGCTTCGCAGTACTCTATCTGGACCGTCTACTGGCGTTGGAAAAAGTCTATCGCGGCGAGAATTTCGAAGACGACATGGTGGGATTGTATCCATCGTGTTCCTTTTCCGGCAACACGGTCGCCGCCTCCATCGATACGCCGCTGCATGGCTACCTGCCTTTCGATCACGTCGATCATCTCCATCCCGATTGGGGCATCGCACTTGCGGCCAGCCGCAACGGCAAGACGAAGATGGAAGAGTTCAACAAACGGTTCGGACATAAGCTGGTTTGGTTGCCGTGGCAGCGTCCCGGCTTTGAACTGGGGCTGATGTTGCGGCGAGCGGTTGCGGATAATCCCGGCTGCGACGGCATTGTACTGGGAAGCCATGGGCTCTTCACGTGGGGCGCGACGCAGCGCGAATCGTACATCAACAGCGTTACCATCATTGATCAGCTCGGCCAGTTCGTCTTAGGACATGCGGAAGGGAAGGAATTATTTGGCGGGTTGAAATACGCAACCAGATCCGATGCCCGCGTGCTCGCTCCGAAAATGCTTCCCTTGCTGCGCGGCAAAGTGGGACAGAGCCGCCGCTCGATTGGACACTTCGATGGAGCCGAAGAGGCTCTCGTTTTTATCAATTCCGCCGACGCGGCCACGCTGGCATCGCTGGGCACAAGTTGTCCCGATCACTTCCTGCGCACGCGCATCTCGCCGCTGCTGGTGGATTGGGATCCGGCGGCAGGGAACCTCGATTCCTTCGACAAGGCTCTGGACGCGGGGTTGGAGCGGTATCGCAACGACTACGCGAATTATTACGAAAACAACAAGGAAGAAGGATCGCCGGCGCTGCGCGACCAGAATCCAACGGTTGTGCTGATTCCCGGCGTGGGCATGGTTTCGTTCGGGCGCTCAAAAAAAGAAGCGCGCATTACGGGTGAGTTCTACCGCAATGCGATCCGCGTGATGTCCGGCGCGACGGGTATGGCTAACGGCGCTGTGGATCAGGGCGTTCTGCCACATGCCAAGGACGCCGCGCGCGCAGGCGATTTCGTGAGCTTTAAGAATTACGTTTCACTGCCGCGGCGCGAAGCGTTCCGCATCGAGTACTGGCAATTGGAAGAGGCGAAGCTGCGGCGCATGCCGCCGGAAGCGGAGTTCAGCCGCAAGATCGTGCTGGTGGTGGGTGGCGGCGCGGGTGTTGGCCGTGCCACTGCGTTGAAACTGGCGGCAGCCGGCGCTCACCTCATGATCGCCGATCTCAACGAACAATCCGCGCGGGACACCGCCGATCTCTGCGCGGCCAAACATGATCGCGAAGCGGTCGCGGCCTGCGGGCTGGACCTGCGCAAGCGCGAGTCGATTGCTCAGGCCATAGAATTGACGGTGATGCAGTACGGCGGATTGGATTCCGTCATTAACACGGCTGCCGTCTTTATCCCGCCGGATGCGTTCGGTCATCTCGACGAAAATGCGTGGCACGTTACTCTCGATGTGAACGTGACCGGCAACTACTTCCTGGCGAAGGAGGCGGAAAAGGTTTTCGATCCGCAGGATCTGACCGTATCGATGGTGTTCACAAGCTCCGCGAACGCCGTGGTTCCGAAGAAGGGCAGCGAGGCGTACGACGTCAGCAAGAGCGCCGTCAATCATCTAATCGGCGAGTTGGCCATGGGCATGGCGCCCCTGGTGCGCGTAAACGGAATTGCTCCGGCAACTGTGGTTGCGGGGTCGACAATGTTTCCGCGAGACCGCGTGATTTCGTCGCTGGCGAAGTACAAGATTGCTTTCGATGAGCACGAGACGACAGAGGCCTTGCGACAGCGGCTTGCGGAATTCTATGCCAAGCGCACACTGCTAAAAGAGCCAATCCTGCCGGAGCATTGCGCCGAGGCAATTGTGTGGCTGGCGGGAGACCGCAGCGCGCGCACGACGGGGAACGTGATCCCCGTGGACGCGGGACTCTCCGAAGCGTTCTTGCGCTAATTCCGATGTACTACTAGTCTTTGAAATCTTCCCAAGCTCGGTGGGGCAGATCTCCAGATCTGCGGCGGGATCTCCAGATCCCGCATGGCCTCGCTGGAGGCCATCGGCTGCCATGCAGCCGCTTCGGAGAGTACAAATACTTCCGGCAGAGGCGGTCTGGAGACCGCCTCGCAGATCTGGAGATCTGCCCCACAGAGCGGCACAGCCGTAACCAAAGAAAACTAGTAGTACAGAGCAGCACAGCCGCAACCAAAGAAAATCTTCGCAGCCTAAGCAGATCTCCAGATGTGCGCGCTCAGAACGTATAGCGCAATGCGAATTGAACGACGCGGGCCGAGGCATCACTGCGCGACGCCCCCACATAATTGAAGGGGTTGAAGGTTCCGGCGATCACGCCGAAGCTCGCGCTGTTGGTCGAGCGTGTTGGGAATCCGAAATGCGGAGTATTGGTTGCCCCGTACATCTCCGTGCGGAACATCACGTTGTGGCCTTCGCGAATGCGGAAGCTCTTGTACAAACCAAAATCCAGATTGAACAGATTCTGGCCATAGAACGTGTTGCGGCCGATGGACCCTTTGCCGGAGCCGCCGGGGTCGAACGGCCGCTGCGCCAGCGGCGTGCCGAGGTTTGGATAGAAGGCGTCCAGCGGAAGCTGCGTCGTTGAGACGATTACACCGTTCGCGTTGCGGCGGCCGTCGTCGACGGTTGCGCCGAAATACTGCGGTTTCAAAATCAGGGGACGATCGTTGACGACGCCGTCGGAATTGAAATCGATGCCGGAACTCACGGTGAACGGATTCGCCGACGCCAGCGTCATGTTGCCGGTGAGCGTCCAACCCTTCAACGCCGCGGCGCGCACTCCGCGCTGCGTCTTGAAGAACGGCAGTTGATATCCGTAGTTCAGATTCAATCGCTGCCGTTGATCGAAATCGCTCAGTCCGCGATTGTTGATGGCAGCCCCGAATTCGCTGATCGTGACGCCGGCGGTGACGTCCGAACCTGTATCGACTGTTTTGCCTAACGTGTATGCCACGGCCCAATGCAGGCCCGCCGAATATCGCTTATTGATGGACAGGCGGAGCGCGTTGTAGTAGCTCCAGGATCCGTTGTGAATGTAGACGACCGTGCCGTACCGCGTATCGGGGCGGCGCTGATTGTAACGCGGCTGCGCGATTGAAATGTAGCCCGGCCGTGGGGCGGTGGTGCCAAGATCGGTTTCGATCTTGTCATAAAGAATGCCGTCCACCGGAGAGAGGAAGGGGAATCGCGCGCGATTGGTATTCTGATTGGCCAGAAGGCCGATTCCGCGCGTGCGGTTGTACCCGATGCTCAATGCGATTCTGCCGGGCAGTTGGCGGTCGATGGTGAAATGCAACTGTTGGATGGAGGGCATGCGCAAGCCCGGATCGACTTGACCGACCGAAATGCGTCCCGGATCGTAGCCGGGCGTGTACAGAAAGCCCTTGGTGGGATCGGCGGTTTCGAAACCCGCGCCAAAGCCGGAATAGATTCCGTAAGGCGGCTGAGAACGCAAGCTCGCGCCTCCCTGCGAGAAGACGCTTTGGAAGATGCGATTGTGGAAGATGCCGTATCCGCCGCGCACGCTGAGGCGGCCCGGGCCTCCCGTGATCTTGCCCCACCGGGAGCTACGGTGCGCGCCGGGCGACCATGCGAATCCGAATCGCGGTTCGTAGCCGTCCTTGAACGTATCGAAAAGATATTGCACCTTGCCCTTCGCCTCGCTGGGCTTCAATACTACTTCCCAGCGGAAGCCGACATTGAGCGTAAGTGTTGGCGTGATGCGAATGTCGTCCATCACGTACTGGTTGAACTCGCCGAGCCGGTTGAACGTGGTGAAATTGCCATAGCCCTTTTCGAAGGTTGTGTAGTAACCGCGAAGGAAATTCTCCCAACCTTCGTAGAAGGTTGGCTGGCCGCGCACCCCAACCTGCCCGAACGTCCACCAGCCGCGCGAATAGTTGTCGGCCAGATCGTTGAGGTGCTGACGGCGGAAATCAATTCCCGCGCGTACAATGTGGCGTCCGCGAATGTGGGAGAGGTTGTACACGAATTGATAATCCGTCTGGTAACGGTTGATGGGAAACTGTCCGGCGCTGCCCATGGTTGTCGTCGTGTAGGCGGATGCGTTGGAGATACGGACGATGGGCGTATCGTTTCCCGAAGAGATATCGACCAGCGTGGTGCGCAGGCCCAGGCCGAAGCGGAATTCGCCCCACGTAGAGGCCGAGAACATGTGCGTGTGCGTCGCGCCGACATTCTGCTGGCGATTATTTTGATACGCTGTCTCGCCTTGAATTAAAGGCAACGGGAACCGCTTCTGGCGGGAATACTGGTAGCGAACCACAAAAGCATCGCGTTGGCCTGGATTCCAATCGAGCTTGCCGCTGTAATCCTGATCGGGGTAGTTGGCGTGACGGGTTGCGGTGAAGCAGTGATCGCAGAGATTGGGATTGTTCGGCGCTTCGCGAGGGAAACGATCGAGAATGCTTTGCAAAAAGCGGCGGTCGGATTCGACATTCGGGTGTTCCGCCGGATTCAGGCAGAGGCGGCAATCGCCCACCTGCAACTTGTCGGTAGGCAGAAAAATCCAGCGCGTGAACGTGTTGTATTGAATCAGCCGTGTTTGCTCAAGGCTGTGAAAAAAGAATAGTTTGTTTTTGCGGATCGGTCCGCCGGCAGTGTATCCGAACTGATTGCGGCGGTAAGGCGCGCGCGGCGAAATCTCCGTTCCGTCGGGCCTTCGGCCGGATGCATTGCCGTAGAACGAGTTGGCGTTCAGTTTTTCATTTTGCAGAAATTCATAGGCATCACCGTGGAAGCGATTGGTTCCGGACTTGGTTTGCACAAGAACCACCGCGCCGCCGGCGCGTCCGAATTCGGCCGCGTAGGAGTTGGTGAGCACCTGAAATTCCTTGATCGCGCTGACGTTCACGTTCTGGCGGCTGCTTCCCTCGCTGCTGTCGTCGTTGTTGACGCCATCGATTTGGAAAGTGGCCGAGCGCGATCCGGTGCCGCTAAAAGAAACGTAACTGCCGGAGGAGAGGGTTGGGTTGTTGATGCCGCTGTAGCTTCCGCTCGATTGGAAACCGGGAAGCATTTCGACAAGCGAAAGGATGTTGCGGGAAGAGAGGGGACGATCCTCAATCACTTGTTGCTCGATGTTGTTTTTCACGTCGCCGCGTGAAACTTCGATCAAGGGAATCTCTTCCGTCACGGTGACTTCGGTTGCCACGCCCGCCGGCTTGAGTTCGAAATCGACAGAGCGGGTAGCGTTGAGCTCGACCACGGCGGCGCGCCGCACGGTGGTGAAACCGCTCGATTCCGCGGTCACGGAATAGTCTCCCACGGGAAGAAACGTCATCTGAAAGTAACCCGTGGATCCGGTGGCGGCCGTGCGCGTGAGGCCGTTATCGTTGTTGCGGGCAGTGACCTTCGCGTTGGCGATCAGACCGCCGGTGGAATCTTTGATGTGGCCGTCGAGCGTGCCTGTTACCGTTTGCGCGCCGAGGCAGGAGGTGAACAGAAGAATGGCTGCGAGTCTCATAGCTATGGTTTCATGGTACAGCAGGATATGAATCAACAAAAGTATGCACTGGTCACAGGCGCTGGAAGCGGCATTGGACGCGCGGCGGCCTTAGCGCTTCAGTCGGCTGGGTACAACGTCGCGCTGGCGGGACGCCGCGCCGCGGAATTGGAGAAGACCGCATCGCAGGCATCGCCGCAAGGCGGCAGGATGATCGCCGTGCCCGCGGATATCAGCCAACCCGAGGCGGTGAAGGCGTTGTTCGCGGCCATCCGCGAACAGTTCGGCCGCCTCGACGTGCTGTTCAATAATGCGGGCACAAACGTGCCCTCGGTTCCCATGGAGGATTTGACCTTTGAGCAATGGAGTACGGTGGTCGGAGTAAATCTGACCGGCGCGTTCCTCTGCGCACAAGAGGCCATTCGCATGATGAAGGCGCAGACCCCCCGCGGCGGGCGCATCATTAATAACGGATCGATCTCAGCCCAGGTGCCGCGGCCGGGTTCCGCACCCTACACGACGACGAAACATGCGATCACGGGATTGACGAAGTGCATCGCGCTCGATGGCCGCGCGCACGATATTGCGTGTGGGCAGATCGATATCGGCAACGCGGCGACCGAGATGACCGACCGCATGACGGCGGGCGTCCCACAGGCGAATGGAACGCTCGCCGTGGAACCGCGCATGAACGTGCAACACGTCGCCGATGCCGTGGTGCACATGGCGAACCTGCCGTTGGACGCGAACATTCTTTACATGACGGTGATGGCGACGAAGATGCCGCTGGTGGGACGGGGTTAGTGCTGAGCGAATCAGATGAAGAGATCGATAGGGACGCGGAAGTACGACGCGAGTCTCCTCGCCTGCTCCTTGCTAATGGACCTGCGCCCGGATAGTACTTCTGTGGTCGCCCCCTTGTTGCCGATTACTGGCCAGATGTCTTTGTGTTTGAGGCCTCGCTCCTCCATCAACGCGCTCAAGGATTCGTTCGGCGATACATGTGGCAATGGGTAATGACGCTCTTCGTAATCTTGAACAATCAAGGTGAGCAGTTCGGCAAATGCTTCCTCCTCAGGCGTGAGGTCCTCGCGCTCGTCCAATCGGAGAAGCTCTTTCGTCAGGCGGTCCAGTTCATCCGACGTGCGGACGGGACGCGGGAGAGCCTTGGAAAGCAACTTCCGGTAGGCCGAGTCCTTCCATTCGAGTGTCGCTCTCATTCCTGCCAGCCTCCCTTGCGGTACTCGGTGTGCGTGAGGATGCGCAAGATAAAAACGCGCTTGCTCAGGTAATTCACACGGGCAATCAGCCGATAATGGTTTCCGTGGATATTGAAAACGGTGCGTCGTCCGACAATATCCGCATGTGCAAAGTCTGCGCGAACATCGTCAAGCGAAGTCCAATTGGCTCTCCTCGTAATCCTGTACCAGTTCATCAATGGCACCAGCGCATCAGCATGTTTCCGTGCGAAGCCAACGATAGCGGGTTTGCTAATCACCCTCACCAATGCAGAAGTTTACCAAATGTAAACCTTTTTCGTCAAGAGCCTCCATGCCAGGATCGACATCGGCAAAGGCGGCGACCGAGATGACGGACCGCATGACCGCGGGCGTCCCGCAGGCGAATGGAACGCTCGCCGTGGAACCGTTCATGAATGTGCGGCACGTCGCCGATGCCGTGGTGCACATGGCGAACCTGCCGTTGGACGCGAACATCCTTTACATGACGGTGATGGCGACGAAGATGCCGCTGGTGGGGCGAGGTTAGCGGCGGTCCTTAATCTCTGCCGAGCGCACGTCGTACTACGCTAGGCTCCTTCGCAATGACTGTGAGATACGCACGTGCGGCCGAGTCCGGCTGACGACCCCCTTGCTCCCACTCCTGCAAGGCCCGCTTGCTGATCCCATAGACTCGCGAGAATTCGGCCTGCGACATCTTCACACGCTTTCGGATTGCTTTGACATCGATCGGCCTCGGCCAGACCTGTTCCAATGCGTTAAGCATGCGCGGGCCTTCAGAGTCCCGTTTTCCTAGGATCGGGCTGAAGCCATTATCAAGGTGAACGCTTGCCCTACCACCAACATCTTCAAGAACTCATGACCCCGCGGCTCAGTATAATAATGCAGATACCATGATGCTCTTCCTTAGAAGCCTGTTATCGTTAGCGGTTCTCTCTTCTCTTGCCACTGCGCAAACGGCGAAGACCAACTTCATCGTCATCTGGGGCGACGACATCGGCATCAGCAACATCAGCGCCTATTCGCACGGCCTCATGGGCTACCAGACGCCGAACATCGATCGCCTGGCCAAGGAAGGCATCATGTTCACCGACTACTACGGCGAGCAGAGTTGTACCGCCGGCCGCTCGGCGTTCATGACGGGCCAAAGCGTGTTCCGTACGGGACTCAGTAAAGTCAGCGTCCCCGGAGCGCCTCTCGGTTTGCAGAAGCAAGACCCAACCATTGCGGAATTACTCAAACCTCTGGGATACGCCACGGGTCAATTCGGCAAGAATCATTTTGGCGACCGCAATGAATTCCTTCCCACGGTTCACGGGTTCGATGAATTCTACGGCAACTTGTATCACTTGAACGCGGAGGAAGCACCGGAGCACATCGACTATCCGGACGATCCGGAATTTCGCAAGCGCGTGGGTCCGCGAGGAGTTTTGCATTGCGTCGCGACGGATACCGAAACTCCCGGCGGCGATACGCGGTCGGGTCCCATGGGCAAGCAGAAGTGCACGGATACAGGCCCGCTGACCAAGAAACGCATGGAGACCATTGACGACGAAATTGCCGCGCGCGCCGCGCAGTATATCGAAAAGACTCGCAAGAGCGGCAAGCCGATGTTCGTATGGGTCAACTTTACGCACATGCATTACCGCACGTATGCGAAGCCGGAGAGCCGCGGACAATCCGGCAAATGGCAGAGTGAATACCACGACGTCATGATCGACCACGACCGCAACGTCGGAACGATTCTCAAGAAGCTTGATGAACTCGGCATGTCCGAAGACACGATGGTGATGTACAGCACCGACAATGGTCCGCACGCCAACGCATGGCCTGACGCGGCCACCACGCCGTTCCGCAGCGAGAAGAATACGAATTGGGAGGGCGGTTTCCGCGTTCCCGCGCTGGTGCGTTGGCCGGGGAAGATCAAGCCGGGGTCGGTGACGAACGAAATCGTTTCGCATCTCGATTGGTTCCCAACCATCCTTGCCATGGCCGGCGTGCCGAACGTCAAGCAGACGCTGCTTTCCAGCTACAAAGTGGGCGACATGAGCTACCGCGTGCATCTGGACGGCTATGACTTGGGCCCGTTTCTCATGGGCAAGACTCCGAACAGCCCGCGTAAGGAGTTTGTTTATTTTTCCGACGACGGCGACCTGGTAGCGCTGCGATACGACAATTGGAAATTCGTTTACGCGCAGCAGCGGGCGGAGGGCACGTACGCGGTTTGGGTGGAGCCGTTCGTTAAGACGCGCATGCCGCTGATCTTCAACCTGCGCATCGATCCGTTTGAGCGCGCGCAAATCACGTCCAACACTTATTGGGATTGGATGATGTCGCGCTCCTACATGCGGGAGTTTTCTTCGAAGATCATCCGCGACTACCTCACCACATTCCGGGAGTATCCGCAGCGCCAGCGTCCGGCCAGTTTCACCATCGATCAGATGATGGAAGCGCTCCAGAAGAGTATGGGCAAGTAGTTCAGCGCTGCAAGCGATCGAGCAACTCGACGTACCTTCGCTCGGGAGAGATCGCGATCGCTCTCCGGCAGAGTTCGATGGCCTGTTTGCGGTCCGTGCGCGCGACGAGAATTGCAAGATTGTAGAGCGCGGGCGCGAGCTTCGGATCGGCTTCCAGTGCTGCGCGCAAAGCCGCTTCCGCTTCCGGCGCTCGGTTCGTCTCGGCAAGCAGCAGCGCAAGGTTGAAATGCACCGCCGCATTTTGCGGAGCATGTTGCTGCGCCTGCCGTAGGACGCGCTCCGCATCCGCCGTCTTGCCGGCACTGCTGTACGCAACCGAGGCGTTCACCAGTGTGCCGACGCTGTCCGGGCGAAGGCGGATGGCGCGCTCGAAGGCATGCACCGATCCGGCCACATTCCCTCGTCGCAACAGGAAATTTCCCAAGTTCGTTTGAGCGGCGAAATCATCGGGACGCGCATTGTAGGATGCCTCCAATTCCGCAATGGCGTTTTGCGGAATCGCTTCCGAGGGCACGCCGGCCAAAGACGCCGCGGCGCGAATGCGCACCAGCCGGTACTCGTCGCGGACCGCCTTGCGCAGAGCCTCCCTCACGTTTGCGAAATGCACGCCATCGGCCAAGCCGCTCGCCGCGGCCGCGCGTACCAGGGGACTTGGATCTTGCAGCTTTTCCAACAACACCGGCCACTTTCGGGCATCATCCAATGCGCGGAGTAACCGGATGAGAGAAGCTGCCATCACCGGGTTCGCCAAATCGCGCCGCGCCAGATACGCAAGCATTGCCGGCGCGCGGCTCCATTGCCGCTTGCGCGCGGCGTCGATTAAACCGGCGCGCTCCAACGCTTTCGTTTGATAACCTGCGCCGTACCATTGGCGGGCTTGCAGATCCGCCCACGCGGCATCGCGATCGGCATGGCAGACGTTACACGCATTCGGCGAGCCAAAACGCGCGGTCGCGGCGGGCGTCGGCGGCTGCATCGAATGGTCGCTCCGCTCCATGGCGGCGAATCGCGTCTTCGGCATGTGGCAACCGATGCACCGCGCGCCCGCGCTTTCAGGCTTGTGGTGCGTGTGTGCCGCCGTCACGTTCGCATGACACGGCAGACACGCACGATCCGCATTCTCGCCCGCGAATCGAAACGCGCCTGAGGAGGTGTGGCAGTGCAGGCATTCGAATTTCGCTCTGCGCACACAGGAGCTCATCTGCCAACTTGTGTAGGTGTAGTTCTCGCCCAGATCGCGTCCGTCCGGATAGAAATCCGGGCTCTCCAGCGTCACCAGATCGTAATGATCGAAGAACCGCTGCAGGGGCTGGTAGCCGGAGCTCAACGCGCTCATCTTGGCGTGACACGGCGCGCACATTTCGTTGCGTTGTTGCGTGCTCATCGAACCCATTCGAGCGATGCGCGGATCTTTTTCACTCCGGCCGGATTTCATAAGCGCCGCATGCTCCGCGCCGTCGCCATGACATGTTGCGCAATTGATGCCCGGCTCCGTCCACGTTGTGCGATAACTGTCCGCCGCCGCGTCGTAATTGGTTTGCACCTGGCTCACGTGACAGCCGTAGCAGGATGTATTGAAGGTAAACGCCGCATCGGTCCACGGTAGCGGGGATTGCGTGGGACGGTCCGCGTGCGGGCGAACTCCGGTGGCCGCCATGTCGTACCACTTCTTTGTTCGCACGTCGAAGGCAACGGGCAACACTTGCAATCGCCCGCGCGCCAGCGGCGTCAACAGGTAATAGACGTTCTTTCCACCCAGCACATGCGCGACCTCATAGTTGCGTGTTCCTTGCGGCCCTT
>JACPVQ010000109.1 GCA_016191645.1 Candidatus Solibacter usitatus | reverse complement strand
GTGGGCCATGCTTATGTGCACGGCGATCCAAAGCTATCGCCGCCGTTTAATCAGTTTCGCGGATTGCTTGGCATTGGCCAGGAAAACCGCCGCGGCTGGAACGCGGCGTTCAGCGCCTACTACGATTTCAACCGCGGCGTGATGCAGTTTGCCACGACCCAGGTGACCTACAACTACGATTGCTGCGGCATCAGCGTGCAATATCGCCGCTTCAATTTCGGTACGCGCAACGAGAATCAATTCCGCGTCGCCTTCGCCGTGGCGAATATCGGAAGCTTCGGCACGCTAAAGCGCCAGGAAAGAATCTTCTAAGGTTAGTGCGGTTCGTACAGGTGCGCGATGTTCGGGAATCCGTTCATGGCCAGGCGGCACGATGGTCCCGGACCCCACCATCGCGGAGCGTGCCAGGTGTACGGCGGCACGTAGACAACGTCGCCCGCCTCGGCGACAACCACGCCCACGTTTTCGATGGGGTAACGAATCTGGCCCGACATGATGAGCCAATACTCCGCGCCCTCGGGATGATAATGGCCCTTCACTTTTTCATCCAGCGGCGGAAGATTCTTGTCGTAGCCGTAAATGAAATTCGCCGTGCCGCGATCGTCTTCCACTATGCGGATGGTTCCCTTCAGTTCGCCCTTCTCCAACTTGCCCGCCACTTCGTCGAAAGTGGTCAAAGGTTTGTTGCCGTGCAGGTACTTGGCGATGACGCGATTGCGAAAATCCACGGGCACAAAGCCCGGCGATGCGGCTTTCGGCACGTCCGTTTGATTTGCGTAGAGCGTTTTTGCTCCAACGATGTTCGTCTCAAAGATCAACGCGGGTTGATCCCCCGTTACTTTGTATTCGAAGAAGGTCTGCATGGGCACTTGCACTATGCCGCCTTTGCGCGCGACGACGGATCCGCTCTTCTCGATGTCGAATCGCACCTCGCCTTCCATCACCACCCACCACGCCCGCGTGTCCGGATGAAGGGCCTTCGGATGTCCTTGCCCCGGCGATAGAAACAGATATTCACTGCGCAGATGAGGATCGTTGACAATCAACTCGCGCCACTGCTTCTGACCCTTGTGCTTCGCCTTGAGGT
>JACPVQ010000036.1 GCA_016191645.1 Candidatus Solibacter usitatus | reverse complement strand
GTTGCGCAATTTGCTGGTCGTGGGCGAAGTCGCGCTGGCAGTGTTGTTGTTAGCCGGTGCTGGGTTGTTGCTCAACAGCCTGGCGCGGTTGCAGCGCGTCAACCCGGGTATGGACGTAGACAAGCTATTGTTGGTCGAACTGTCGTTGCCGCGCGAACGCTACTCCGATGCCGCGAAAATCAAAACATTCGCTGAAGATTTGATTCAGCGCGTCGAAGCCTTGCCCGGCGTCGAACAGGCAAGCATCAGCAATCGCATTCCGCTAAACGGTCGTGTGGCCAACGATCCGTTTATGATCGAAGGATTAGACATCAAGCCCAACGATCTGCCGAACGCCAGTTGGCAAATCGTTACACCGAAGCACTTTCGCACGCTCGGCATTGCGTTGCTGCGCGGACGCGACTTTACAGCGCAGGACGGCAACGATGTCGCCATTATCAACGAGACCATGGCGCGCAAGTATTGGCCTAATGCGAACGCGCTCGGCAAACGCCTTTCGCTCGGCCTGCCGCGCCCGGAGAACCCATACAAAACAATCATTGGCATCGTCGCCGACACTCCGCGCGCGTTGGAAGCTCAACCGGGACGGGAGTGCTATTTCCCTTACGCTGACCGCGCGCCACAAGGCTTGCACTTATTTGCGCGGGCGTCAGGTGAACCGGCAACGCTGACCGCCGCCGTGCGCCAGCAAGTCTGGGCCGTGGACAAAGATCAACCCGTGGCGAAGATCAGAACAATGCGCGAACTGGTATCCGGTACGCTGGCGCCTCGCCGCTTTAATACGTGGCTGCTTGGCGGTTTTGCGGCGCTGGCGTTGGTGTTGGGAGCGATGGGCATTTACAGCGTGTTGGCATTCTCAGTGGCCGAACGTACACAAGAAATCGGCGTGAGATTGGCGCTTGGCGCGCAAACGCGCGATGTGCTGGCATTGGTCATCCGCCAGGGCATGACGTTGGTGGTGGTGGGAGCGGCAGTGGGCATAGCCGGTGCGCTGGCGCTGACGCGCCTGTTGAAAAGCTTATTGTTCAACGTCAGCGCCACTGACCCGCTGACGTTTGTAGCCGTGGTTTTGTTGTTGACGCTAAGCGCGTTGCTGGCCTGCTGGATTCCGGCGCGGCGTGCAACGAAGGTTGATCCGTTGGCCGCGTTGCGTCACGAGTGAGTTATGCCGAATTGGAATCACATCGTGCGGGAAAGGCTCCCCGTATTGCGGCTGTCGCCAGAGCGTGAGATCGAAATTGTCGAAGAGTTGGCGCTGCATTTGGAAGCCGCGTACGAAGACGCGCTGGCTGAAGGTTTGTCTGAAAAAGAAGCCGAAGCGCGTGCGGTGCAAAGTTATGACTGGCGTTTGCTGGAATGTGAATTGAGCCGCGCCGAGCAACCCTTTACCGAGCGAGCTTTACATCAACCACTGGAATTCATCGAACGACGAGGAGGAATGCGAATGGAATCGTTGCTACAAGACTTACGCTTCGGCGCGCGAATGTTGGTGAAGCAACCCGGCTTCGCTTTGATTGCCATCATCACTTTGGCGCTGGGGATTGGCGCGAATACGGCGATTTTTAGTGTGGTTTATACAGTGTTGCTTCGCCCGCTGCCGTTTGCCGAACAGGGTC
>JACPVQ010000147.1 GCA_016191645.1 Candidatus Solibacter usitatus | reverse complement strand
GGGATTATGCAACCGGTCCAAACTTGGCATTCATCAACTCCCAACGCTAGTAGACCTGGCCCGGCCGGTAAGCTCGGGCGCGTAAAATCTTCGATCCGCTCTGGCCACGGTGATGGCGGTGACGCGCCGCGCGCCGGCTTTTTTCAAAGCCAGTCCACAAGCTGAAGCAGTCGCGCCTGTGGTGAGCACGTCGTCAATGATCAAAATGTTTTTGCCGCGAACCCGCGCGGCATCCGGCACTGCAAAAGAGTTCGCGACATTCTTTCGCCGCTCGCGGTCGCTCAATCCGGCTTGCGGCGTCCCGCGGCGCGTCCTGCTCAGCACGCGGAGGCACGGCAGACCGGTACGCTTCGACAATTCTTCCGCGAGCAAACGAGTCTGGTCGAACCCGCGCGTCCATCGCCTGAACCAATGCATGGGCACGGGAACGATGGCATCGATTCTCTCGCTTCTCGGCAACGCCAGCGAAAGCAGGCTACTCAACGGCTGCGCCAGGGTCGAGATAGCGGAATATTTGTAAATCTGAATCAGGCGGGCCAGATTGCCATCGTAAAAACCGTACGAGTAAGCCGCATCGTATCCTCGCATTCCGCGGCGGCATAGCGGGCAAAGGCCATTCTCATCCAGCGGAAAAGCGTTGGCAAACGGAGTCCGGCAGGCCTGGCAGAAGTGATCCGCCGCCATCGGTTCTACTGCGCTGAGGCAAGGCCGGCAGACGGGATAACGGGCGGCATCAAATAAAGGTTTCTGACAAAGGCGGCAATCGGTGGGGAAAATTTCAGCAAGCAAGGTGGACCAAGTCGCGCGGATGGCGTGCGAACAGGGAAGGACTACAGTTCGCCATCTACTCGAGAAGACTCACCTCCTGGAAGCCACCATTATACACCTGCCAGATTATGGCGGTTTAGCCATGGCTGAATGACGACCCCACACTTGGAAGGGAAGCGGTGACCGCCCTTAAGCAAATGAAACTCCACCTCGTTTGCCCTGGTGCGCAGTTTTCGCCGGTAGTCCTGCGTGACGGCTGGCGGAAAGAATTCATCTTCGTCGCGCGCAATGTGCAGCAAGGAGGCGGACACCTGGCCATAGTCGCCGGTTTCCCAATTCTTGGGCACGCCGCCGCAAATGCCGATCACTCCGCCTACTTCCTCAGGAAAGGTCGCGGCGAAACGGTAGTTGTATCCGACAGGCTGGGAATAACCCAGCAGGACTGTCTTCGAAGGCGGAATTCCGAATCTCTGTTCCATCTCGCCGCGAACGTGGCGGACCATATTATGATGGAGCCGAATGCTGGCATCGCCGTGGGCCCGGGTGCCCCAATTGTAAACAATCTCTCGCGACCCCATCTCCAGTTGGAATTGATTGGGAGCCTGAATGGAAACCACCAGATGGTCTTTTCCCAGGACGATCAACGCTAGCCGCAGCATAGTACTTGCATCCATCGCGTACCCATGCAGCACCAGGAACATTAACTTTGGAGCGCCGGTTGGAACGAAAACCTGGTAGTGGCACTCCATGGACATGGAAAAACTGTGCGATTCGATGCATTCTGGATCTGCAGCCATGAAGTTATTAGCGTAGCAAGCCGATGGAAGTGGGAGTTCTGACTTGCACGTCCGGTGATGGAACGTTAAAATTCCCATATGGCCTCTGCAGTCGAGTCTGCAGTCTGATAGGAGTAGCACGATGGATTTTCCAAACCAGTTGGCCGTACTTGCTCAAGCGGTGGCGCTTTCGCGCGTCGGCGGCGACGCGGAGTTGCTGCAGGAGATGGCGCAGATTTTCCTGGAAGAGTGCCCCGTACAGATGGAGGCCGTCCGTGAAGCCGTGCGGAATCGCGATGCCAAAGCATTGGAACGTTCCGCGCATAGCTTAAAGGGCAGCGTCGGCAATTTCGGTGCGGCTCAAACTCAGGAGACCGCCTATCGCCTGGAAATGATGGGCCGGAAAGGCAACATAGCCGACGCCGAGAACGCCCTCCAGAACCTGGAGCAGGCTTTGACGTTGCTGCAACCCGAAATGGAAAACCTCGCTCTCAACGGCGTACGCTAATCCCCGTTAACGACGCGCTTTTCTGAAGCGTTCCCTCCCCTTCTGCTATATTTGAAGTTCGCCCTTCCCTATGACCCCTGTTCAGGAAATCGTGTGCGCGCACAGTCCCGATAGTGATGACGCCTACATGTTTTATGGCCTTGCCACCGGCAAGGTGCGCTCCAACCTTTTGCAATTCCGCCATGTGCTGGAAGACATTGAGACGCTCAACCGGAAGGCGGCGCAAGGAACGTACGAACTATCGGCGATCTCTTATCACGCCTACCCATACATAGCGGACAAGTACATTCTGATGGCCGCCGGATCCAGTGTTGGAGATGGTTACGGCCCGTTGCTCGCCTCCCTTCGGGCGATGGATCCATCGGAAATCAAAGGCAAGCGAATAGCGATTCCCGGGACGCTTACTTCCGCATATTTGACTCTGCGATTATTCGAACCGGATTTTGAAGCCGTCGTGATTCCGTTCGACAAAATTTTGGACGCGGTCCGGGAGCAACGCGTCGATCTCGGTTTGGTCATTCACGAAGGCCAACTCACCTATTCCAAGCAAGGCTTCCATAATGTTCTCGATTTGGGGCGCTGGTGGAAAAACAAGTTCGATCTTCCTTTGCCGCTGGGCGCGAACGTAATGTTGCGCTCGTTGTCCATCGATTTGCAGAGGGAGTGCACGCGCGTCCTCAGCGAAAGCATCCGTTACGCGCTGGAGCATTCCGAAGAAGCCATTCAGTACGCTCTGCAATTCGCCGGCGACCTGGACGTTTCCATGGCTCAGCAGTTTGTCGGCATGTATGTGAATCACCACACCGTCGATTGCGGCGACAAAGTGCCGGTGGCGGCACAGAAGATGCTCGATATGGGGTATGAGGCGGGAATTATCCCGCACAAGGTTCAACTCGAATTCGTAAGATAGGTACGATGACACGTATGAGGTTGCTCCTCATTCCGCTAGTCTCCCTTCAGTTGGCGGCAGCCGACGCGGACGTCAAATCGCGTGTGCGGACCGTCCGGAACTTCGCTAAACAAGGCGTTGACGCGGTCTCGAATATCGCACCTTACCTGGAAGATCGCGACCGGTCCGTGCGTTGGGAGGCGGTTAAGGCGCTGGCGTTTCTCGGCGGACCGCGGTCGATGGATCCGCTGCTGATGGCCTCGCACGATACCGACGAGCGCATTCAGGCGCGGGCCATCATCGGCGTGGTCAACTTTTATCTGCCCGGCTATCTTAAGTCCGCCCTCAGGTCGAGCGGGCGTCTGGGATCGGACACCAGCGATATTATCGAGCAGCATGTCGTGGTTCGCGAAGATGTCATACGCGCTTTCGGCCGGTTGGCTGGAGGTAGCGGTGGAGCTACAGGCCGGGCGCACGCCGCACGCGCACTGGGAATCCTTCGCGGGCAGGCGGCGCTCCATGATTTGTACACCGCCCTGCGCTCGAAGAACGATGCACTTCTATTTGAGAGCATCCTTGCGGTGCAAAAGATTCGTCAAATTGAATCGGGACCGGAAGTGCAGTTTCTGTTGCGTGACTTGAAAGAGTCCGTGCAAATTGCGGCCGTGGAAACGACAGGGGTTCTGCAAAACAAAGCCGCACTGCCTGATTTGGCGGAAGTGTTAGAGCGTACGAAATCGACGAAAGTGCGCCGCGCGGCGTTGACGGCCATCGCTTTACTGCCCGAAGCGAGTAATCGCGATCTCTACGCGCGCTACTTTACCGATCGCGACGAGCACCTGCGCGGAGCGGCCGCCGAAGGATATGGACGCCTCCGTCAATCGTCCGATCTGGGCGCATTGGAAGCTGCCTTCCACAGTGAGAAGAAAGCCGGCGCGAAACTTTCCATGGCGTTCGCTTGCGCGATGCTTGGGAACCAGCAAACCGGGCAAGGAAGCCCGTTGCAACACCTTGTCGGGACGCTTCGGTCGCGATTCTATCGCGATTCCGCCGGGCCGCTGCTGGTGGAACTCGCCCAGGACGCACAAGTCCGGCAGACGTTGGCGAGCATGATTCCGCAATCGAAAAAAGCGGAAAAGATTGGGATTGCCAATGTCCTGGGGGAAACCGGCGATGGAGACAATTTACCCGCGTTGGAGGCCCTGCAAAGGGATTCCGACCAGGACGCGGCACAAGCCGGTTTGCGCGCGGTGAGAAATATCTCGGCCAGGACGGCCGCCAAGTAAAAGCGATTACTTCGCTTTTTTCTGTTTCTGTTGGCCGACGCGGATCTTGAACTGTTTGTTCTGGGCCTCTGTCCAGCCCTTCCAGTCAAACCGCTTGGTTGCATCGGCAACGTAGACGTCCGGATCGGCGCCTTTCGGCAAAACAGCCATGATGGTGGCCCACTGTCCACCATCCGGATTCTGGATCCGGAAACGTTTCACATTCGGAATTCCCATAACATTCTTATCGTACCAGCTTTCCATTGCTTCCGGCGGTTGCCGGTTGCTATGGTCATGACGATGGCAAAGAAAAAACAGGGGATGCGCGCCCCGGTTCGTGTGAAAAGAGTGGATGACGGACTGTCTTTGGAAGACGTCTTTCTGAATTGCCTGCCCGCGTTTGGCGGGGCATACTTGCGGCGGGTGTACACGTTACTGGACAAAGCCATTGGGATGAATTGCCCGCTGACGTTGGCCATATCCGGTCCCGTGACCGTATCCGGCCAGCATCAGGCCTGGTTGATTCCACTGCTGGAAACCGGCTGGGTCGCGTATTTGAGCACGACGGATGCGGTGTGTTATCACGATGGGCACCGGTCGCTGCATCGTCATAAAAAAGATCCTGTTTTTGAAGTGCCCATCTTCGGCGACGACGGGGCGCTACGCGATGAAAAGACCATTCGCGTGACCGACATGGCCTTCGTCGAGGAAGTTCTCTTCGACCAGGATTCCTATCTATCGGAAATATTGCGGCGGCGCGAGTTTCAGAAGAAGATGACCGGATCGGAACTTCGATTTCTTCTCGGAAAGTATTTCCAGCAGCAGGAAGTCCGGAACGGAGTGCCGCCTGGGTTGCTGGCCACCTGCCACCGTCTTGCGATTCCGGTCCTTGTGGGCGCTCCCGCGGATGGCAGCGTCTTTCTGAATTCCATGAAGCTATGGGCCATGCGCAAGGCCGGTCTGCTGAAGAAG
This sequence comes from Candidatus Solibacter usitatus, assembly GCA_016191645.1. Taxonomy (GTDB): domain Bacteria; phylum Acidobacteriota; class Terriglobia; order Bryobacterales; family Bryobacteraceae; genus CADEFT01. The sequence continues at coordinate 1,236 of JACPVQ010000147.1, read as the reverse complement.
TACGAGTTCGATCTCGACCTACATGCGGAAGTCTTCGAAGCATGCGCCTATCATCGCTGGGGTCTGTTCGATCATCCGGTTGGCAAACTCGCCACATTGATTCTAGGCGGAGGCGTTCCAAAGAACTACAACCTTCAGCCCGAACCGGCACTCAGCCAAGTGCTGGGTCTGGAGAACATTCGCGGTTATCATTTCGACATTCAGATTGTGTCCGCGCCTGTGACGGACGGCTCGCTCTCTTCGTGTCCGCCAGGCGAAGCGGTCACCTGGGGTAAGGTGGACAAAGACGTGTATCAACAAACCACCGAAAGCATGCAGGCCGATTATTCCATGGTGATGCCTTTCCTGGTAAAAGCACTGCTCGACAAGCGCGCTCAATTTGAGAGGATGGCGCTGGAAAAAGGAGAACAGGCGGTGTATGCCGAGCATCCCGGCGCGGAAGGATACTTGAGGCCCAAGCCGGGATACAGATTGTTTGAGAAGCGCGATGATTTGAATAAGAAACTGCTGGCGGATGTGAAGCGAAACAAGAAATGGCTGATGGAGTCGCTGCAATGTCGCGCATGATCGATGAGATCCGGCAGCAGCCGGAAGCGTTGGAGCGCTCGCTCCGGCTCAGCCTGAAGGACGCCGAATCGTTGAAGACGCGGCTGCGCAAGCAACCGCCGCGGTTGATTATTCTGGCGGCTCGAGGGACGTCCGACAACGCGGCGCAATTCGGCCGCTACCTGCTGGAAATCACGACGGGCATTCCCGTCTCGCTGGCCGCGCCGTCTATCTTTACTTTGTACAACTCGGCGGTTCGTTTCGACGATGTGCTGGTGGTTGCGATTTCACAATCCGGCGAATCCACGGACACGAACCTCGTTTTGGAGCGGGCCAAAGAGGGCGGCGCGCTGACGGTGGGCATCACGAACGAAGCGGGAAGCTCTCTCGCTTCCATCGCCGAACACGTATTCCTGGTCAGGGCGCGGCGCGAGAAAAGCGTCGCCGCAACCAAGACGTATACAGGACAGCTGATGATGCTGTATCTGTTGGCTTACTCGCTGGGTGCGGCGATTCGATTGAATGATCTTTTGCGGTTGGCGGAATGGGCCGGCGATGCCTTGCGATTGCAGGACGCCGTGGCACAACGCGCCGGCAGATATCTTTTCATGAATCACGCGGTTGCCGTTGGCCGTGGACTCAACTACTCCAATGCCTTCGAGTTTGCTCTGAAGCTGATGGAGACATGCT
>JACPVQ010000146.1 GCA_016191645.1 Candidatus Solibacter usitatus | reverse complement strand
CCTTACTGGCCGATGATGTCGTACGTTGTCGTTCCCGCCACGCGGACCTTTTCGTAGGCCGCCGACCACTCCTTATGATAAGGATGCGAAGTGTACTGCTTCAGCACATCGGCTCCGCCATCGAACCAGAAGCAAGCGCCATATTCGCGCCGCGTCACCGTCAACGGACCGCTTGCGGACTCTCCGGCGACGGCCTTCTTGCGCGCTTCCGCATCGGTGGTTCCGAGAATGGCGAGAGGCCCGCGCAACTTGCCGTACCAAACGTGCTTCACGAAAGGCATCTTCGACGGAAGAGCGTCGGTGGCTTTGTGCCAGGCATCCCACTGTGCGGGCGTGGCGTCCTTGATCGGCGTGAAGGCAAAGCAATGCATGAGGCCCTTTTCACCGGCTTGAACAAAAGAAGCGGACAAAAAAGCTGCCGCGAGAAGTAATGCAGTTTTGCGCATAGGTGCAATTCTACCAGCGCGGCAAAACGCGCCGCCAGTCCGGGTCGACATGCTTGCGCATCTCGGCTTCATCGTCGCGCTTGCGATAGGGAAGCTTGGCATATCGCTCGCCCAGCCGCGCCAGTTGATCGTAATCGAGATCGACGCCCAAGCCCGGCTTATCCGGAATGCGCACGCGTCCGTTGTGGAACGCAATGCGCCCGCCCACCACCACTTCGTCCCGCTGCGTCTGCCACGGATAGTGCGTATCACAGGCAAACGTAAGGTGAGGACAGGCGGCCGCCGCATGCGTCATCGCCATCAGACTCACGCCGAGATGATTGTTGGAATGCATCGACACGCCCATCCCGAGCACTCCGCAAAAATGATCCAGCGCCTGCTGCGCGCGCAAGCCGCCCCAATAATGCGGGTCCGATAGCACAATCTGCACCGCATCCAATCGAAACGCTTCCGGGATGTGACGAAAATGCGTGACGGCGACATTGCTCGCCAGTGGCGTGTCGATCCCTTGCGCCAACAACCGCTTTCGCACTTCGGCCATGCCCTCCATGCCCGGCGCGGGGTCCTCCAAATAGCCGCCGTTCGACAACTCCTCCACCAGCGACTCACCCACCATCACCGATGTATCGACGCTCCAGGCGCAATTCGGATCGATGCGAAGCGGAATCCTGGGGCCAAACTCGCGCCGCAACTCGCGGATAGTTTCGATTTCCACATCCGGATCCAGTACGCCGCCCTTCAGCTTGATTTCGTCGAAGCCGTAGGTGGCGATCATCTGCTTCGCCTGCCGCACCATCGCCTCGGGCGATAGCCCTTCGCCGTATTCGTCTTCACGCGCATCGCCATCGATGCCGCCCCCGCCCGCGTGTTTGTAGAACAGATACGCCGAGAATGCGACTTCGCTTCGCGCGCGTCCGCCCAGCAGATCGCAGGCGGGCTTGTTCAACGCCTTCCCAATGGCGTCGAGACAGGCAATCTCGATGGCCGCAAACGTGCGCGTATGGCGATCCATGGGATTCTCGCCGGGAACGAACCACGTCTGCGAGCGGTCGCCGGAGGATTCCGCCGCCGCCTGCCGTTCGTAGTCCAGCCAGAGTCCAGTGCGTTGAAAAACATCCATTCCAATAATCTGTTCGCGCGAAGCCTCCAACAATCCCATCGGCCCTTCGCCGCCGTAGGTTTCCGCAATTCCGCGAATGCCTTCGTCCGTGTCGATCTCGACAATGGTGCGAATGGCATACGGCGCATGCAATCCATAGGAACTGCGCAGCGGCGGGTCGGCAATAGCGATGGGATAAAGTTTGAGTCCGGTAATTTTCATTGGATCTGAATGCCGCTAACGTTGGAACAGCGGCTGTGTCCAAGCCTTCGTTCCGGCCGAGGATTCCACCAGCGCGCGAACGTAAGAGTCGTTTGAGGAGAGCTTGTATCGAGGTTTCTTATCGTAACTCGTGGCGAGAATCTTTCCGCCCGGCCCAATAAAGTACGTCGTGGTCTTCTCCCAACTGGCCGAATCGATATCAATGGCATATTCGCCGCCGGAAGTACGGACGTCGCTCAATTTCACGCCGGTGGAAGAATAGAAGTCGCCGGCCTCCAGCGCACGGGTGATCGCATCGGAACTGAGAGAACCAGATCGCACCCAGACCCATCCGTGGCCCGGATTCGACATTTCCTTGGAAAAGCCTTGAATCGATGGGCATCGTCAACCGCGACACCGTAGACGCGGCGGCCCGCCGTCAGCAGAGCGTCCCACATTTGATCGAGCGAAGGCGATCCGCCGCCTCCGGGGTTGTTCACCTGCGGATGCCCGTTGTACACCTCGAAATGCGTCAAGCCATTCACAGCGAGCATGTCCTGCACGGAAATCGACCAATGGAAATTCGGGTGATTGAGCGTTGGCAGCGCTTTCGCTTTGCGGATGGCATCGACGTTGTTCTGAATCGTTGCGGACATCGATGTACCATGCGCAGGCCTGACGAGTTCCGCCAGATTCACGGCATTCATGTGCATCGGCTTCTTCTCAAAACTGTCCGTTACCTCTTCGCCGGGGATGAGGAGAAACTTCTCCGCCGCGCCCACAATTTCGTTCAAACTTACGGTGGGAGTCAGGTAGTTGTGATCCGATAGAACCAGGAACTGGTAGCCGTGTTCCCGATACCAGGTGGCAACTTCAAGAGGCGTGGAATCGCCGTCGCTATTCAACGTGTGGGTGTGGAGGTTACCCTTGTACCAGCGCCCTGAGGCGGCGGGTCCCGCTTGCGTGGCGAAGAGAGCGGCAATGAGCATGCTCACGAAGAGCAGGAGAAAAATCGACCGCCGGATCAACTGTTTCATCCTTCTAGAGTACTTTCTTTCAGGGCGTTCGCGGTTCCGCGCCCGGCACCGGGTACAATAAATGTTTATGTCTCGTTCTTTCGCGCTTGCGATTCTTGCGGCCAACCTGACCTTGGCGTCCGCCCAGACTTGGGAATTTACCCCTACTGCCGGCTATCAGCGAATGTCCCGCAGAGGCTTGGGGTCCCTTTCCGCCACAAACGGAAAGCCAACGGATATCAAGTTTCAGGATGGGTATGGTTACGGTCTTCGCCTGACCATGAACTCTCGCGGCTACTACGGTCATGAGTTAGGCTATTTCCTGAACCGGCCCGTAATGAATGCTTTGATCACACCGGAAACGGGACCGGCCGTCAAGCGCACGGACCGCGTCAATGTCCAAATGGCTTACTATTCTTTCCTCGCCTACATGATGCCGAAGAACGAACGGTGGCGGCCTTACTTGGCCGGCGGCGGTCAGATGTTTCAGTACGGGGCTCCCAAATTCAAGGAATATACCGACGGCGCGACGCGGAACTACGGCGGTCATTTCGGCGCGGGCATCAAGCTCAAACTGGTGGAGCACCTGCTGTTGCGGATGGACTTCCGAGATTATGTCGGCGGCAAGCCCTACACCTTCGATCTGAAGACCGATTCGGGCACCCGCCTGCACCAATTTGAAGGAACCCTCGGAGTCGGGTTCACGTTCTGAGCGGAACCTCAGACCATGCCGTGCTAGCCTAGTATTTTCATGCCCGAAAAAACATTGCAAGTAGTTCCCCTTGGCGGCCTTGGGGAGTTTGGCATGAACTGTCTCGCCCTCCGCTACGGCGACGACATCATCGTCATCGACGCCGGCATGATGTTCCCCGATGCGGAACTGTTCGGCGTGGACGTCGTCGTACCGGACTTCAGCTACCTGGTGGACAATCGCGAATGCGTGCGCGCGCTGGTTCTCACGCATGGCCACGAAGATCATATCGGCGGCGTGGCCATATTCCTCAGCCAGCTGAACGTGCCTGTCTATGGCACGGCGCTCACTCTGGCTTTGGTCGAGCGGCGTCTCGATGAACATGATCTCGATGAGAAGCCGACGCTGAAAGAGGTCGCTCCCGGCGACAAAGTGGAAATCGGACCGTTTGCCATTGAGTTCATCAATGTCACGCATTCCATTGTCAGCACGGTTGCCCTCGCTATTACGACGCCTCTTGGCGTTGTCATCCACACGGCGGATTTCAAGCTCGACCCCACGCCGCTCGATAACAAGCCCTTCGATCTGCACACCTTCGCCGAATACGGCAAACGCGGAGTGCTTCTATTGCTCTCCGATTCCACCAACATCGACCGTCCTGGTTTCACCGAGAGCGAACGCGCCGTGGGACCGCGTCTGGAAGACTGCTTCCACCGCGCCGAAGGACGCCTGATCTTTTCCTGCTTCAGCAGTTCCATTCATCGCTTGCAGCAGATTCTCGACCTTGCCGCCGAGCACGGGCGCAAAGTCGGCTTCCTCGGCCGCAGCATGCTGAGCGTCACGGAGATTGCGCACAACCTAGGCCTGCTGCAGGTTCCCGATAATATTCTGCTGCGCCCGCAGGACATCATGAGCAGCCCGGCGGACAAAGTGGTGGTAGTTGTCAGCGGCACACAAGGCGAGCCGATGTCCGCCATGGCGCGCGTCGCCGTCGATAATCACAAGAGTCTTTCCGTACGCCCCGGGGACATGGTCGTATTGAGCGCGCGCATGATTCCGGGCAACGAAAAGCCGATCTACCGCATGATCAATCACCTGGCGCGGCGCGGCAGCGACATTGTGTACGGCTCCATGAATCCGCCGGTGCACGTTTCCGGGCACGGCAGCGTGGAGGAGTTGAAAATTATTTTGAGCCTCGTGCGGCCGCGTTATTTCATGCCCGTGCACGGCGAATACCGCCAACTGGCGCGGCACGCTCATTTAGCGAAACACGTAGTCGGCTCGCGCTTGCAGGAAGTGTTTGTGATGGAGTCCGGACAAACTCTGGAGATCGATGAACACGGCGCGCGGCGCGGACAGACGGTAACCGTGGGCCGCGTGTGCATCGATAGCGGCAGCATCGATGAAGTGGTGGAAGATCTGGTGATTCGCGACCGCCGCCACCTGTCTGAAGACGGGTTCGTGCTGCCCATCATTACTATCAGCAAGAGCACCGGGAAGAACGAAACGCTGCCGGAGATTGTCAGTCGCGGCTTTGTCTCGTTTGAGGAAGGGTCCGATCTGTTGCGCGATGCGCGGCAGGTGGTTTCACGCACGTTGGAAAATTCGTCCGCCGAAGAGCGCGGCGATTGGGGCGTGATGCAGGAAAAAGTCCGCGCCGATCTGAAGCGCTTCATCGCCAAACAGACGTCGCGCCGTCCTCTCATCATGCCCGTCATTCTTGAAGTTTGATGGTTCCACAAAGTTATTTGGAAGATGCCTCGGGCTTCCAGGGTACGGCCGACGAGCTATTCGTGCCTTCCACCGAAGATGAACTCCTGCCGATTCTTCGACAGGCTGGACAGAGCGGAACGCCCGTAACCATTGCCGGCGCGGGCACAGGCGTTGCCGGAGCGCGTTGCGCGCAGGGCGGCTGGGTAATTTCGCTGGAGAAATTTCGGCACATCGCCATTCACGAAGGGTACGCCGTTGTGGGTGCGGGCGCGCTGCTCAAAGATGTGCAGTCCGCCGCGGCTGCCAAAGGGCAGATGTACGCGCCGGACCCTACGGAAAACTCTTCGGCGATTGGTGGCAATATTGCGTGCAACGCCAGCGGTTCGCGCAGTTTTCGATACGGTGATACGCGCCGCCACATTCGTGCATTGCGTGTTGCCCTGATGGACGGAACCATTCTCGACTTGCGGCGCGGGCAGCCTGCGCCCTTCGAGATTCCCGCGATTCCCATGCCCGCCACATCGAAACACTCCGCCGGGTATTGGATGCGGCCCGGTATGGACTATCTCGATCTGTTCATCGGTTCGGAAGGAACTTTGGGAGTAGTGACGGAGGCGGAGTTGCAATTGCTTCCCGCCACGCCGCATCTGCTGACCGGCGTGATCTTTTTCCCAACGGAGGAATCCGCACTCGATGCCGTCGCGTGTTGGCGCGAAGTGGACCGGTTAAGAATGCTGGAATACCTTGATGCCGGATCTCTGCGGCTCTTGCGCCCAAAGTATGATGACATCCCTGCGCAGGCGCAGGCTGGCCCAAAGTATGATGACATCCCTGCGCAGGCGCAGGCTGCCCTGCTCATTGAACAGGAACTCGATTCCGAAGATTCGCCGGAGTTCGACGCCTGGGACGCGCGCTTGAGCGATTGCCCAGCGCTCTACGAAGCGTCGTGGTTCGCCGCCACCGCCGCCGATCGCGAACGTTTTCGCCGCTTCCGCCACGCGTTGCCGGAGGCCGTCAACGATACGGTGCGCCGTGGCGGATTCCTCAAGCTCGGTTCGGATTACGCCGTTCCCTTCGCTCGCAATCGCGAGATGATGTCGTTTTATCGCGCCTCGCTCGACCGGTCTTTTCCAGGACGCTACGTAATCTTCGGTCACATCGGCGACGCGCATGTGCACGTGAACATCCTTCCGCGGTCGGCTGAAGATTTCGAACGCGGCAAGTCGGCGATGACCGAATTCGCCCGACACGCCGTCGCGCTCGGCGGGACGGTGGGAGCGGAGCATGGTCTGGGAAAAAGGAAAGCGCATCTATTGGAACTGCAATACACACCGCAACAATTGGAAGCGATGAAATCGGTGAAGCGCCGTCTGGACCCGCAATGGTTGCTCGGACGCGGTACCTTGTTTAAATATGAATAGGCGTGAGTTTCTAGCCCTCTCCTTTGCCGCGGCCATCGCCGGCAAGGCCGCCGCCGCGCCCGCCAACGAACCCGGCGAGTGGCGCAACAAACAATCGGGCATGGCCTATCGCCGATTGGGCCGTACCGGCTACATGATTTCGGAAGTTGTGATGGGCGGCAACCTCATCAGTCCCACCAACTACGAGCATGTGCTGATGGCCTTGGACCACGGCCTCAACTATCTGGACACGGCGCCGGCTTACGGAAGGCTGAAGAGCGAGAACGGATACGCGCAGGTTGTCAAAGCCCGCAAGCGCGATTCGTTTTTTCTCAATACGAAGGTCAGCGATCTGGTGACCAATCGAGGAGATCTATACGACACCATCTACGAAAGCCTTGCCGCGAGCGAGCAAAAGAAGTGGGATACGCGCGTCGCCGATGAAATTGCGCGCTTGGGGGCATTTCAGCCGGACTACATCGGCGATTATTTCGACGGCCAGCGTCCCGGCATGGAGCAGGCGGTGCGCGCGAATCTAATGGAGAAGGAATACGGCCGCCGCATTGACCGCGGCAAGAACTATCGTCAACTGATTCTCGATTCCGTCGACAAGAGTTTGAAGCGATTGGGCACCGATTATCTCGACTTGCTTGCCTGCCCGCACGCCGTGAGCACCGCCGCCGAATTGGAAACGCATCCGGAAATGTTCGAGGCGTTCGACGTGCTGCGCAAGGCCGGAAAGGTGCGGCATTTCAGCCTCTCGGCGCATAACGATCCGGCGGCCGTGCTCGACGCGGCCGTGCGCACGGGCCAGTATTCGGCGGCGATGGTTGCCTACAACATCATCAATCATCGTTTTGTCGATGCTTCACTACAGCGCGCGCACAAGGCGGGAATGGGCGTCATCGCAATGAAGGTTGCGAGACCGGTTCACAATGGTCGGAATCGCGGCATTGTCGATCCGCCGGAGCGAATTGCCAAGGCGAATGCAGCCGTGCCAGGCCCGATGAAAGTACCGCACAAGGCGTACCTCTTCGCATTGCGCAATCCGAATTTGAGCGCCGTGATCAGCGAAATGGGAACGGCCGAGATTACGAAAGACAATCTTCCGTTAGCCACTCCCAAACCCATCTAATCTTCTGTGTGGGGTCAGGTCTCCAGACCTGCGGCGGGATCTCCAGATCCCGCATGGCCTCGCCAGAGGCCATCGGCTGTGAAACAGCCGTTTCGGCTGCGTCGCAGCCGTCTCAGTATTTCAATTACTGCCGGCAGAGGCGGTCTGGAGACCGCCTCGCAGATCTGGAGATCTGCCCCACCTAGCACGAGCGCGGGCTTTCCCGCGTGTTACGATTTCTACTGGCCGATGTCCCCGGACGCGACAGCAGGTACGACGCAGCTTCTACTGGCATGGAGCCAGGGTGATGAGGACGCGCGTGAACAGCTGCTTCCCTTCGTCTATGACGAACTGAAGAAACTGGCTCGCGGCCAGATGCGGCGGGAGCGCTCCAACCACACGCTGGAAGTTACCGGCCTGGTGCACGAAGTGTACCTGCTCATGATCGATCAGAAAAGGGTTTCGTGGCAGAACCGGGCGCACTTCTTCGGCATCGCCGCGCAGATGATGCGGCGCGTGCTGGTCAATCACGCGGTGGCGCGTCAAGCGCAGAAGCGCGGCGGGAAGCGGCAGCAGATCACGCTGCGCGAGGACGCCGCCGTGAACGAGCAACGCTCCGTCGATCTGCTCACTCTGGATCAAGCGCTGAAGGAATTGGAGTCTCTGGACCCGCGCCAGTGCCGCGTAGTGGAGTTACGCTACTTTGCGGGATTGTCGAACGAAGAGATGGCGGAGGCGCTAGGTATCTCCTTGGCAACCGTGAAACGCGAATGGGCGACGGCCCGTCTTTGGCTGCACCGTAGAATCCGCGGAAAAGTGGAAGATGAAACCTGAGCGCTGGCAACAGGTCAAGAACGTGCTGGCGGGCGCTTTGGAACTGCCCGCCGCCGAGCGCAGCGTTTTTCTGGAGCAAGCATGCGGTGAAGACACCGAGCTTCTGGCGGAAGTGAATTCCCTGCTCGCCGAGGATCTGCCGGCGGACTTTATCGAACAGCCGCCACGTGCACTGGTGGACGAAGCGCTCGATGATGTGGAGTTGACGGGCCAGCGCATTGGGCCGTATCGCGTGCTGCGCGAGTTGGGCCGCGGAGGCATGGGCGCGGTGTACCTGGCCGAGCGCGCCGATGAAGAGTATCGACAGCAAGTGGCCATCAAGCTGGTGCAAAGAGGACTGGGCCGCAGCACGATGTTGGCGCGCTTTCGCCAGGAGCGCCAGATTCTGGCAACGCTGGAGCATCCCAACATCGCGCGCCTGCTGGATGGCGGAACCACCGCCGGCGGCCTGCCCTACCTGGTGATGGAATACATCGATGGCGAACCCATCGACGTGTATTGCCGCCATCGCGCATTGAATGTAGAGGCGCGTTTGAAACTGTTTCAGCAGGCCTGCGCGGCCGTGCACTTCGCCCATCAGCGTCTGGTGATTCATCGCGATCTCAAGCCCGGCAACATTCTGGTCACCGGCGGCGGTGTCGTAAAACTGCTCGATTTCGGCATTGCCAAACTGCTCTCCGGCGATGCCGCCGCGGATGAGACGGTGACCGGCCTGCGATTGATGACGCCGGCGTATGCCAGTCCGGAGCAAGTGAAGGCGGAACCGGTCACCACCGCTTCCGATGTCTACTCGCTGGGAGTGGTGCTGTACGAACTGCTGACCGGACGGCATCCGTATCGCCCTAAGACGGAGAACCCGCTGGACATGGTTGCCGCCGTGGTGACGGAAACGCCGGAGAGGCCGAGCGTCGCGGCGGAGGAAGTGAAGGAACGGCGGCGTCTGGCTGGCGACGTGGACAACATCGTGTTGATGGCGCTGCGCAAGGAGCCGCGGCGGCGTTATCAATCCGCGGCGGATCTGTACGAGGACATCGAACGTCACGTGGGCCAACTGCCGGTGCGCGCCTGCGCGGATACGTTTTCCTATCGCGCGGGAAAATTTCTGCGCCGCAACCGGATTGCGGTGACGGCGGCGCTGCTTGTCGCGACCTCCGTGGTGGCGGGCGTTGTATCCACCGTTAAGGCGCGCAACCGCGCCGAGCGGCGCTTCGAAGATGTGCGGCGTCTGGCGCATTCCATTCTGTTCGATTATCACGATGCCATAGCCGAGCTTCCCGGCTCCACTCCGGTTCGGCAACGGCTGGTGCAGGATGCGCTGCGTTATCTCGACGGCTTAGCGGTAGAAGCATCGGGCGACCGCGGTTTGCAACTCGAACTGGCATCGGCATACGACAAAGTGGCGGCGATTCAGGGCGACCCGTATGGATCGAACCTCGGTGATGCCGAAGGAGCGTTGAAGAGCTACCGCAAGGCGTTGGAGATTCGCGAAACGCTGGCCCGATCGGGTCCCGTGAATGCCGCGCTGCAAAGCGATCTCGCGGCCAGCTTTGAACAAGTGGCGAACGTTCAGTATTCGGTCAACGATTTGGAGAAAGCATTACCAGGATTTGAGAAAGCTCTACGTCTTCGAACCGCGCTGGAGTCATCGGCCGTTAACAAGCGCGCGCTGGCGCAGTTGCATATCAAGATCGGCGAACTGAAAGGGATGGAGGGATACCAAAACCTGGGCGATGTGGCAGCGGGTCTGGATCATTTCCAGCAGGCTTTGCGGATGCAGGAGGAACTGGCGGCTGCCGCGCCGAAGGATTTCGACGCCGGCTATTCGCTATCCACCAGCCTGCTTAGCTACAGCTTTCTGGCGGCGGCCGCGGGAGAGTGGGATTCCGGCGTCGCCAACGGGCGGAAAGCAATTCGTCTGCTCAAACCCTTGGTGGATGCGCACCCGGAGAACACGAAGTATCGCGCGCAACTCGCCGCCGCCTATGTTTCGGTGCGGCCGGCACTAGCGGAATCCGGCTTGATTGCCGAGGCCATCGCACTGGACCGGGAAGCCGTGCGCATTATGGAACAATTAACGGCGGCCGATCCCAAGAACGTTTATTTCCGGCGAAGCGTGGGAGTTTGTTACAACACGCTGGGGCTCGATTTGAAGAACGCCGGCGATTACATCGCCGCGAGAGAGAACATCGGCAGGGCAATTGCATCCGCGCGCGCGTTGTCCGCCGAAGATCCCAAGGTGTGGGAACACTCCGACGATCTCTGGCTGGCGCAAAGCCGTCTGGGCGAAACGCTGTCGGCGCAAGGCGATTGGCGCGGGGCGTTGCGACAGTTCGAACAGGCGGCGGCGATTCGCGAGAACAAATCCCGCCGGCAAAAGCCCACTCCGCGCGATCGATTTTACGATTCGGCGATACAGGCGGGAATCGGCGCATCGCTGCAGATGTTGGGAGATTCGGCGGGAGCTATGCGCGCGGCGCGTCTCGCACTGGCGGCGGGCGAAGACGCCTGGAAAGGATCGCCGAAGAATGTACGCTACAAAAGCAGACTTGCGCAGCGTCATATGGAGTTGGGGAGGCTGTCGCGAGACTGCTCGCAAATGAAACGCGGAGCCGGGTTATGGAAAGAACTTAGCGCCGATAAGAAAGTCGCCAAGGTTGACGCGTCGAAGCCGGAGGAAGCGCGACAGGGGGCGGCGGCCTGTATTGACAGTGCGCGCGGCTCCATGTAAACTATAGTTAACTTGCCGGAATCTCCCCTAGTTACAGCAGTGCCGCCTTCGCTACCAGAGGTCTACGCTTCCGTCCCCACCGCTCAGCTTTCCATTTGGAAACGCATGTTTGCTTTCGCCGGCCCGGCGTATTTGGTGAGCGTGGGTTACATGGACCCTGGAAATTGGGCCACCGATCTGGAGGGCGGCGCAAGTTTCGGATATCAATTGCTTTGGGTGCTGGTGCTGTCGAACGCGATGGCGATTCTCTTGCAGACGTTGTCGGCGCGGCTCGGCATAGTGACTCAGCGCGACCTGGCGCAAGCTTGCCGCGAAGCCTATCCGATGCCGGTTGCGCGGGCGTTATGGGTGCTTTGTGAAATCGCGATCGCCGCCTGTGACTTGGCCGAAGTGCTGGGCGCGGCCATCGCGCTCAATCTGCTGTTCGGCCTTCCGCTGCTGGCAGGCGTGGCTTTGACCGCGCTCGATACGCTGCTCATTCTGTGGTTCACGCGATTGGGCATCCGCGTGATCGAAGCGTTCGTACTGGCGCTGGTGGCGATCATTGGCGTCTGCTTTCTGATCGAAATCTGGTTTGCGAAGCCGGACTTCGCGCAGATGGCGTGGGGACTGATACCTCAACTCAACGACAAGAGCCTGTACGTCGCCATCGGCATTCTGGGCGCGACCGTGATGCCGCACAATCTCTATCTGCACTCGGCGCTGGTGCAAACGCGGCGCATCGGCGCAAGCGACGCGGAGAAACGCACGGCGTGCAAGTTCAATCTGATCGATTCGGTGGTGGCATTGAATGGAGCGCTGGTGGTGAACGCGTCGATCCTGATTCTGGCGGCGACGGTTTTTTACCGCCAGGGAATCAAGGTCACCGAGATTCAACAGGCGCATCAACTGCTGGCGCCGATGCTGGGTACTGCGGCGGCAAGCGCGATCTTCGCCATTGCGCTGCTGTGTTCCGGGCAATCGTCGACGTTGACCGGCACGTTGGCGGGGCAGATTGTGATGGAAGGCTTTCTGAACATTCGCATGCGTCCGTGGATGCGCAGACTGGTGACGCGCTCGCTGGCCGTGATTCCGGCGGTGCTGACTCTCCTGTTAGCCGGAGAGAAGGCATCGTATCAATTATTGATATTGAGCCAGGTGATTCTCAGCCTGCAGCTGCCCTTTGCCGTAATTCCGCTGATTCAATTCACATCCGACCGGGAGCGCATGGGCGAGTTCCGCAACGCGCGGTGGGTGAAGACGCTGGCGTGGAGCGCCGCGGCGATCATTGTCGCTTTGAATCTGCGGCTGGCCTGGACGGTTCTTTCGGGTTGGTTAGCAGACGCCGGAGCATGGCGGCCGTGGGTGATAGGAATGGTCGTGCCAGTGGCGGCGGCACTGGTGGGTCTTCTGCTCTACGTAACTCTATTGCCGCTGTTGGGACGGCTGCGCGCGGGCGCGCACGATGTTCCGGCCCCGGTTGTGGGCGATCTGACCGCGCCGCTTTATCGCACGATTCTACTGCCGCTCGATCATTCCAATCGCGACCGCGCGGCGATTGCGCACGCCGCGGCCATGGCCCGCCAGCACGGCTCGCGGATTGTGATTCTGCACGTGGAAGAGGGAGTGACCGGGCAATTGTACGGCAACCTGGCATCGACGGCGGAGGTGGAGCATGGCCGCCGTTATTTTGAAGGAATTCAGCGAACGTTGCGCGAACAGGGGATCGACGCGGAGTTGGAAGTATGTTTTTCCATGAATCCCAAGGACGAGATTGTTAAGGCCGCCAAGCGCTTGATGCCCGACCTGGTGATTATGGGCGCGCACGGACACAAGGGAATTCAGGACATCATCTTCGGCGCAACCATCAACGATGTGCGCCATGAGTTGGACGTCCCGCTGCTGATTGTGAAGCAGAGTATTTGACATTTGCCGCTCACTCCAAACGGTGTGTATAATGTCCCAAAGCCGTCAGCTTGACGTAATTGAAAGGGACTTCCGATGTTACTGGGTCAATTCCGTTCTCTGCTTGTTTTTGCCGCCCTGTTCGCGGCCACCTGTTTCGCGCAGATAGGCACCTCCACCATCACCGGCCGCGTGATCGATTCCACGGGCGCCGTTGTGCCGGGCGTCAGTGTCAACGCGATTCAACTGGGCACGAACTTCAAGAACACGACGCCTACGAATGCCGAAGGACTTTACCGCATACAGTCGTTGCAGCCTGGAAAGTACCGGCTCACGTTCGAAGCGGCGGGGTTTAAGAAATCGGTGCGCGACGAGGTCGAACTGCACACCGGCGACACGCTCGCCGTCGACATGTCGCTGCAGGTGGGCAACGTGTCGGAGTCGATTGAGGTGACGGGCGCGGTGGCTTTGTTGGAAACGGAAACATCCGCCACGGGCACAGTGATCAGCGGCAACGTGCTGTACGACATGCCGTTGTATCAGCGCTACATCAACTCGACGCTCAACCTGGTGCCGGGGATGACGACGGGCGGCTATGCGTACGGCGGCGATCTCGGTTCGTATCACTTGGCCGGGCAACGCAGCGGAGCGATCGGCATTTTTGAAGACGGGGTAAACGCCAACGATCAAAACTCGGGAACCGGCACCATTAAGCCCATTCAGAATTCGACGGCCGAAGTAAAAGTGCTGACCACGGTTCCACCCGCTGAATACGGGCATTCGGCAGGTGGTGTGATCAGCGTCGCCAAGAAATCGGGGACCAACGAGATTCATGGCATGGGTTCGTTCTACGGGCGCACGCGATCGATGCAGCACCGGCTGTTCTTCGACCAGATTCGCACTTCACAGCCTACCCCCGGCCGTCCCAACGGAGTGCCGGTCTTCTTCATGATGCCCGACGCCAACATCTCCGGCCCCGTCATGATTCCCAAACTCTACGATGGAAGAAACAAAACGTTCTTCTTTTTCGGTTATCAGCGGCTGCACGAAAAGAAAGTGGCGCAGGTGGATACCGCGGTGCCTACTCCCGGCATGCGCGCCGGCGATTTCAACTTCCCGGGCTTCACCACCAACCAGATCTTCGATCCCGCCACAACGCGCTTCGTGGGCGGGACATGGCTGCGCGACCCCTTCGCAGGGAACATCATCCCGCAGAACCGCATCGACCCCGTGGCGCGCAAGATTCTGGAGTACGATCCCTGGGTGCAACCCAACCGGCCGGGCACCATCACTTCACTTGGCCCGAACAGCAACTATCTTGCCGACGAGTTTGCCAAGGTGTTTTTCGACGACTTCAACCTGCGGCTGGATCATCAGTTTTCCACGAACCTGAAAACCTATTTCAGTTGGACCATCAACGTGGGTAGCGGATTTCAGCGGCCGTGGAACATTCGCATGGACCGCCCGGAGTTCGATGGGGCGGCGGGCAATTTCAGTCCTTCCCGCAATCAGAACATGTCGCTTGGCAAGACGTGGATCATGCGGCCGAACATTGTCAACGACGCGCGCGTCGGCTACTACCGCCGGTGGTCGGAAGTCGCTGTGCCCTCCTTCCAACAGAATTGGGCGCAGAAACTGGGGATTCCTAATGTCAATGCCGACCTCATGCCCGCCTTTGGCAGCGGCAACCGGATCGCCGTTTCCTCGATGTTCGGACTGATCGGCGCGACGCCCAGCCGGACGGTCAATGAAACGTTGTCCCTGCGCGACGACCTGTCCATCATTCACGGGAAGCATGCTTTCAAGATGGGCTACGAGATTTTAAAGTTCCGTCTGAACTCGGCGGTTCACGCCATTCCCGTAAGCTTCGATTTCGGCAGCGCGACCAACGGATTGCAGGCCTCGGGAAACTCCGTCCCGAACACGGGGAACCCGTTCGCGGGCCTGTTGACGGGTTACGTCAATGCCGCGAGTTTCCGCACCGAGTTGAGCAGCTGGCTGCCGCGCTCTTCCATCAACAGTTTCTATTTCCAGGACGATTGGAAGGTGACGCCAAGGCTAACCGCAAATATCGGCGTGCGCTACTCGAATGAGAGCCCATACAACACCAAGTGGAAGGCGATGAGCCAGTTTGATCCGCTTGGAACGGACGCCCTCACCGGCGGCCGAGGGGCGGTGTTGCATCCGGTGAGCGGGCTCAACCGGCGCGATAACAACAATTTCAATCCGCGGCTGGGACTCGCATGGCATCCGCTGCAAAAATGGGTGTTCCGCGGCGGCGTGGGTTTCTACTCCGTGGATGTGAAGTTCCCGGCGGGCCGCGATCAGTTCGATGAATACGCCGCCACGGCATTGCAACAAGCCGCACCGGGAGACCCAACGCCGGTCTATCAAATCAGCAGGGGCGTGACGCCGCAACGGGCGAACATTCTCCCTAACGGCACCAGCCCGTTCCTGGGCACCAACTATGGCGGGCGCGGGGTCAGCTATTGGGATCCCAATCTGCGTAATCCCTATGTGATGAACTGGAATCTCAGCGTGCAGCACGAGGTGACCCGCGACTACCTGATCGAGGTAAGCTACCAGGGTTCGTCCGGCGTGGGCCTGCTGGAACGCTGGGAGTTGAACACATTCCCCGTCGATTTCGCGGCTAACGACCCCGCTTTGCGCGACCGTGTTTTTGCGGCCGCGCAAAACTTCCGCCCGTATCCGAATTTCGGCGGCATCAATATGCGTTCCAACTTCGGCCACTCCACGTTCCACTCGGGAACGGTCAAACTGGAGAAGCGCATGAGCAAGGGGTTGTACTTCCTCACGTTCTACACCTACTCGAGAGCGATTGATACGGCGGACGGCGACAACTCCGGCGGCGGCGTCGCCCCCATCCAGAATCGCAGCCTGGAAAAAGGCCGCGCCGGTTTCGACCGCGCCCACCGCTATATCGGCACCGTGAACTGGGAACTGCCGTTCGGAAAGAATCGCCGGTTCTCCTCTTCCAACCGCGTGGCCAACTGGATCATGGGTGGAATG
Organism: Candidatus Solibacter usitatus; assembly: GCA_016191645.1. GTDB lineage: Bacteria > Acidobacteriota > Terriglobia > Bryobacterales > Bryobacteraceae > CADEFT01. Next base: position 673 of record JACPVQ010000146.1, on the reverse strand, counting down.
GAACTCTCCTTTATCCAGACTGTGGAATCCGGCAATCCGCTTAACTTCTCTTTTAACAACAGTCCGAACAACTACTACCCGGGGTTCGCCGGCGCGCGCCGTCCGAACCTGGTGAGCACGCCCGTCTACGATTTCGGCAAGTGGAACAACGGCGGCGGCGATCGTTTCTCCACCAACAACCGCCCGGCCGTGATCGATATGAACGCATTCGCCTATCCGGCGGCGTTCACGGTGGGCAACGCCGGCCGCAACATTCTCACCGGACCGCGCCTGGTATGGGCGCAGATTTCGGCGCAGAAGAACTTTCAGATTCGGGAGCGGGTGAAGGCGCAATTGCGCTGGGACATCCAGAATGCATTCAAGACCTTCAACTTCACAGGGCCGACGAACACAGTGGACTTCCGCAATCCGCAGACGTTCGGGAAACTGTTGGACGATCCGCGCACGGCATCGCTGGGCGGGCAGCCGCTGATGAACCTGACGTTCATGATGCAGTTCTAAACCGCTGCTGTGCTTTGTACTCCTAGACTTTGAAGCGGCTGTGTGGGGCAGATCTCCAGATCTGCAGCGGGATCTCCAGATCCCGCATGGCCACGCAAGAGGCCATCGGCTGCTTTGCAGCCGCCCGGGAGATTGCGATTACTTCAGGCAGAGCCGGTCTGGAGACCGGCTC
>JACPVQ010000145.1 GCA_016191645.1 Candidatus Solibacter usitatus | reverse complement strand
GCAGATCTGGAGATCTGCCCCACTCTAAAATGTCAGCTTCAACGCAAACTGCATCCGCCGCGGCGTGTTCGCCTGTGTGCGAACCAACCCGAAGTTCGCCGTATCGGTGATATTGGTGTTCGGCGTGCCGAATTGCGTGCGGTTCAACGGATTGAATCCTTCAAAGCGCAGGTCCGCGGTCGTTCTGCGCTCCTTCGAAACGAGGAACGTTTTGGCCAGCGAAATATTTTCGCTGTAGAGCGGGAAATTGCGCATCTTCGGATTCGTCTTGGTCATGTTCCCCATGCGGTCCCGCAACTGCAGCGGGAAGAATCCCTCACTGGTGATGGTGGCGGTGTCCCCCGACCAGTTCGCCGTCGTGATGGCCTTGAAATAACGATCGACGGATGGATCGAACTTATCTCCCGCCACAGGCCCGCGCCAATCTTCGTATTGCGTGATGGTGGGACGGTTGCCGATGACGGGAAATCCAAACGCCCCGCTGAAGGACATGGGCACGCCGCTGGAATAACGATGCGTTGCGCCGACGCGCCATCCGCCGATGACCTGCGATAGAATACCGCGATTCAGAAATCGCTTTCGCGGGCCGATGGGCAGATCGTAAACATAGTTGAATTTCGCCTCGTGCGTCCGGTCGTTGGCGGAAAGCGCCTTCTCCAACCGGCGGTTGTAATGATCGAGCGCCGCCCCGCTGCCCCACATGGAATCGGAATCGGTGAACATCTTGGACAACACATAGGACGCATCCACCACCAGTCCCTTCGAATAGCGGCGCGTCACCTTCACCAGCAGCGAATGATAACTGGAATGCCCGCTATGATCTCCGCCGTTGGCCGTGCTCACATTATTGTATTGCGGATACGGCCGCAGCCCGCGGGCGAGCGTGAAATTGCCTGGGAACTCGGCGTATGGCTTGGCGTACCCGGAGTTCAGCACCAGCCGGTTCGAATTGTCATAAGTGGTGTTCAGCAAAGTCCGCCCGGAGTTCGTGAAGATGTTCACGTTTGCCGGAAGCGTCCTGTTATCGATCTGGTTGTAGTTAAGTAGATTCGCCACCAGATGCGATCCGCTCATCGACGTATACCCCGCCTCCAACAATAGATTCCCCTTCAACTCGCGCTGCAACGTGATGGTCCACGACAATTGCTGCGGCAAGCGGTTCGACTCCCGGCCTTGCCACCAATCGACGTCGCCATTATTGCCAAACGCCGGATCGATGAAGGGAGGCACGGGCCATGGCGGCATCCCTTTTTCCATCTTGAAAACCGGCTCGATGCCGCCTGTCTGATCGGGAAACGTCAGGATCTGCGCGAAGCCTTGGAAGTGTCCTGATCCGGTGATGCTCTTCACGGGAGCGTAGCTGATGCCGCCGGACATGCGCACCACGGTCTTGCGGGCGGCAAGCCAGGAGAGTCCAAATCGCGGACCGAAACCGCGATACCATCCGGGGGGAATAGACTCGCGCCCAATGCGGCCAGGACCGGTTCCGCAAAACACCAGCGCACCCAAACGGCCGCTGGCGCCGGGATTGGGAAGCGCCGGATCGAAATCCGCGCACTTGCTGTCTTCGTTGATCGCCGGCAGGTTGTACTCGTAGCGCATGCCGAGATTCAGCGTAAGCTTCGGCCCGACGCGCCAATCGTCCTGAAAATACATCGCGTTGTATCGCCACTTCATGCCGACGCGGCGCGGCGTGTGAATCGCCCCCGTGCTCGCGTATCCCAACGCCATCGACGCAAAGCCGAGTCCGCCTCCCGTGTTTCGATTGTTCTGTGCGGGTAGCGCGGTCATCGCCGTGGTGAACGTCGCGTTGCCCGCGCCATTCTGCTGCCCCAGCCCGACGTAAGGCGCGAACTCGTACAGATAACCCATCTTGAAAATGTGTTTTCCCTTCGTCCAACTCAGATCGTCGTTGAAAGAGTAGGTCACATTCTCGGAGCCATTAAACCCGCTGCCGCCCCACACCGGAAAGTCGTTGATATTGACAATCGGCAGATTGCGGTCGCAGGCCGGCACGTTCGGAATGCAGAGTTTGTTCTGCCAGTTGCCGCCTTCCGATAAAGGAAAATTATTGTCGTGAAATTGATTGATGCCAAGGTAGAAGCGGTTGTGCAGCCGTGAGGAAATGGTCGCGTCCCAACTTCCGCGATACACGGGAGCGGTATCCGTCAATGCTTGAAACGGATTGAGGATTCCGGGAATTCCCGGCGCGCCCGATGGACCCGGCGTACGCTGCCGTTTCGAATAGGCAACGTAGGCCGAGAGCCGGTGCGCCCCGCTGAGTACATGATCGAACTTGGCGCTGAACTTGTCGTTGGGATTGATGGAGGTCCCGCTCTGCCAGTAGTTTTCCAGCCAATACTCCGGCGTGCCCGGAACGACATCGGTGCGCAGATCCGACGTCAGGGAACTCTGCGCAATGTCGAGAATCTTGCGGCTGAGAGGATCGAAACGCGACAACGGAACAATGTTTCCGGGAAACGGGTCGCGCACGTAGTTCGGCGATGTGAAGCGGGTCGTGTCGGGATCGAAAACGTTGTAGCGAATGTAGGATCCGTTCGCCGCCCGAGTGCGGCTCACGGCGTTAGAAAAATCGCCCTTGTAGAACTCCGCCGGAGGCAGCGCGGTCACGCTGGTGCTGCCCGCCGCGCGATTGCGGAAGCCCTCATAGGAAAGGAAAAAAAACGTGCGGTTCTTTCCGTTGTAGAGCTTGGGAATGCTCAACGGCCCGCCGAAGGTTCCGCCAAAATCGTGCTGCCGGTAAACGGGAACCGTCTTGTTAAAAAATCCGCGCGCGTCAAACGCATTGTTGCGAATGAAGTCGAAGCCCGTGCCGTGATACTGATTCGTGCCGGATTTCGAAACGAAAGTAACCAAGCCTCCGCCCGCGCGTCCGAACTCCGCCTTGAAGCCGTTGGTCTCCACGGCAAACTGCGTAATGGCATCGAGCGAGGGAGCATTTACGGCCGCCCACAGCGTCGAGCCCGCGCGATTCGTATTCGCCGACGAACCATCCAACATCACGCCGAACGACGCCGCCTGCCCGCCGCCGATGCGGAAATCCTGATCGCCTCCATTCACGCCCGCTGTAATGCCGGCCAGATCGAATGGGCTGCGCATGTTGTCCGACATCACCGTGGGCAGCCCCTCGATGAGCACGTCGTCCACGGTGTTCATTACTTTGGCGTCGTCGGTGCGCAACGCCGACACCTCAGCCGACACAATCACGGTCTGCTGCACCGCGCCCATATCCAGGTTCGTATCCAGACGTACCGTCATCCCCGTCTCAATGCGCACGTTATCGTGGATGGCCGTCTTAAAACCCGTCTTCTCCGCGCGCACCTGGTACAGGCCCACCGGCAGCGAGGGCAAATTGAAATCGCCCGACTCATTCGATGCCGCCGTGAATCTCGTGTTCGTGTCGATATGACGCGCAGTTACAACGACGCCCGGCAACGCCCCGCCGTTGGGATCTTTCACCGTGCCGCCGATCATTCCGCGGTCTGTTTGCGCGCTGAGCAACGCCACAGACACGAATAGCAGGCCCACGCGCATTGCACGCATTCCCAGTTACCTCAATTTGAATTTGCAAACCACGCCCACGTCATCGCAATACCACATCCACCCCTGCCAGATGCTCATCCCGTGCGGCAATGGATCGGCATCGCTGAGTTGGATGCACTCGTGAATCTTGCCCACCTTCGTATCGTATTTATAGAACCCGTTCAGGTTCGAATCGACGCACCACAACCAATCGCCCTCCCAGCCAAGCCCGTGCGGCCGGTCCCCAGCCGTAGCGAATTCCAACTCAGGCTTCCAACTCTTCGGGTCCACGCGATAGATCTTCTGCGACGGCGGATTGGAAATCCACAACTTTCCATCTTTCCATTCCAAACCGTGCGCGCCGGTGGCCTGCTTCGCGCCGGGCGCTTTCTTGGGCGGCGCATCGGCGCGCGGCGCGGCCGGTTTCGGCGCAAGCGGGCTGGCGCGTCCCGCGGTCCATGCCACTACGCCCGAGCCGGGGCTGGCGTACTTCGCAATGGTCTTGCCGGTGCGCGCATCGGCGCGGATGATCTCGCGGCTATACGTGGACGCGATCCAGATCGCTTCGCCATCAAACGTGATGCCGCTGCCGGCCTTCGATTCCGTTTCCAGCGCGCGCAATACTTTGCCGGAGTCGTAGTCCACAAGATAGGCGCGATTGTCGCCTTGATCGAGAATCCACAACCCGTCGCGAGTGGCTTGCAGTCCATTCGGTTTCGGTCCCGGTGATTTGTAAGTTTGGATGACTTTGACGGATCGCGTAGGAACGTCGATCTTGGCGGCGAGTGCGGGGAAGGCCGCGGTGAGAGCCAGAAATTGTCGTCTCTGCATAGCGGCATTGTATACCTAACCGCAGTTGCTGTGTCCTACTACTTGTACTACTAGACTCTGAAATCTTCTCAAGCCGCGACGGTTTCCTTTGGTTGTGCTGCTTCTGTACTACTAGACTTTGAAATCTTCCTAGGCTGCGAAGATTTCCTTTGGTTGCGGCTGTGCTGCTCTGTGGGGCAGGTCTCCAGACCTGCGGCGGGATCTCCAGATCCCGCATGGCATCATCAGATGCCATCGGCTGCTTAGCAGCCGAAATCGGGGTCTGGAGACCCCTCCGCAGATCTGGAGATCTGCCTCACACAAAAAAAGAAAACGGGCGGGAGGATAAATCCCCCCGCCCGATTCCTGCTGCCTGAGTGTTGTTAAGAAGCGGCAGCCCCTTCCTGTTTTGGGTTGTAGTTTAGCTGGAGGCGGCGGCAGTCATCACCGAACCGATCTTCGAAAAGATCGTGGAGACGCTGGTGGACACGCCAGGCATGATCGCACCGGCCGCGACGGCCACGAAACCGGCCATCAAAGCATATTCGATGAGGTCCTGACCACGCGTATCTTTCACGATGCGCAGCTTCAATACCAAATTCTTCAAGTTCTTCATGTTTTTTAGTTCCTCTCCTGCACAGGGCAGTTTGTTTTTGCTGTGATTCAAACTTATCACCGGATCCCTTTTCAACAAATCAGAATGAGACCTTAATTGGCCTACGGAATCCGCCTAAGGTTCCACTCCCCCGGAACCGCAGCCTCGGAATGAGGGAGTGGAACTTCGGTCCTGGAGTGCCATGCAATCAGATCCGCGCCCCTATTGGTTTCAATCACCTAAGGGCAGTTCGCTGGGAATCCGCCGGCTGCGGAACCCGGCCAGTGATACCATCGTACAACCATGCTCTCTCGCCGACACTTCCTATCTATGGCTGGGATGGCCGCCTTGCCCGCCGCCGAACCGCGCAAACCAAATGTCCTCTTCATCGCCACCGATGATCTGAACACCGCCCTCGGCTGCTACGGCCATCCCATCGTCAAGACTCCGAATCTCGACCGCCTGGCCAAACGCGGCGTGCGCTTCCATCGCGCCTACACACAATTCGCTCTGTGCAGTCCCTCGCGCTCTTCCCTCATGACGGGCTTGGGCCCAGACACTACCAAGATCTACGAATTGCAAACGCATTTCAGAACCATTCTGCCCAACGTCGTCACTCTCTCGCAGTGCTTTCAAAAGAACGGCTACTACACCGCGCGCGTCGGCAAAATCTATCACTACGGCAACCCCGGCCAGATTGGCACCGATGGCCTCGACGACGCGCCCTCGTGGAGTCACAAGATCAACCCGCGCGGAATCGACAAGGACGAAGAGCCCAAACTCACCAACTACACTCCCGGACGCGGCATCGGTTCGGCGATTTGTTTCTACGCCTCCCCCGCGCCTGATGAAAAACACACCGACGGCATGGTGGCCGCAGAAGTGATCAAACTGATGGAGCAGAACCGCGACAAACCGTTTTTCATTGCCGCGGGATTCTACAAGCCGCACACGCCCTACATCTCGCCGAAGAAATACTTCGACATGTACGACCCGGCGAAACTGAAACCCATCGATCTTGTGGAAGGCGAGATGGAAATCGCTCCGCCCTGGGCCTACTTCACCACGCCCGCCAATTGGGACATGACGGATCAGCAGCACCGCAACGCCTTGCAGGCCTACTACGCGGCAATCAGCTTTGCCGACGCCAACGTCGGCCGGTTGCTCGATGCCGTAGACCGCCTCGGCCTCGCGGACAACACCGTGATCTGCTTCTGGTCCGATCACGGCTACGCCACCGGCGAACACGGACAATGGATGAAGCAGACGGTATTCGAGGCCGCCACGCGCATTCCACTGATTTTCTCCGGCCCCGGCGTGAAAGCGAAAGATAAGGTTTCTCCCCGCACCGTGGAGATGCTCGATTTCTACCCCACGCTCGCCGATCTTTGCGGCCTCACTCAGGTTCCTGGAAATCTACATGGCAAGAGCTTGCGGCCGCTGCTGGAAAATCCCCAGGCCAAATGGGACCGGCCGGCCGTCAGTCAAATGCGGCGCGCCGCCGCTCGCGGCAAAGGCCAGGGCCGCAAAGCCAAGAGCGGCGCGCCCTTCGTTCACGGTTACAGCATTCGCACCGAGCGTCACCGCTACACGGAATGGGATGACGGCCGCGAAGGCGCGGAACTATACGATTACGAGACCGACCCCAAGGAGCTGAAGAATCTTGCCGTGAATCCGCAGCAGGGCAAAGTGAAAGCCGATTTGCAGCGCAGGCTCCACGCCATCACCAAAGCCCGCGGAAAATCCTAGCCTTTCACTGCCGCTAGTGAGCGCTGTTCGCGGCCCGAGGCGTACAGCGTCACCACTCCAACACAAGCCCCAGCTTCATGAACCGCGGCAAATTGTTTTGCGAAGGAGTCAGCCTGCCGAACTGCGCGTTGCCGACGTTGACCGACGCGATGCCCGTGAACCATGCGTGATTCATGGCATTGACGGCCTCCACGCGAAATTGCAGACGCATGGATTCGTGGATGGGGAAATACTTCGCCATCGACACGTCCCAATTCTGATACCCGGGCAGCCGGACGTCGCTGAAGCGCAGCGGAAACGTGCGCAGCGTAAATGCTTCCTGCGCGCCGGTGCGCCGCCCGTTGGCATCGTTCCACAGCGACGTGTTGAACCACTGGCCGATGGTGGGGTTGTCGATCTTTGCGCTGCCCGGTTGTAACTGAGCGGCGTCCGGATAGGCGACGGCCCAACCTTTGCTGTACGTGATATTCCAATTCGCGCTCCAGCCGCCGATGAAAAGGTCAATCGCCTTCGGAACGCCGTTCGCGAATTGTTTCCCCTTCCCGAAGGGAAGATCGTAAACGCCTGCGAAGTTGAACTTGCGCGGAATGTCGATCTGATCGGCGGGCTGCTTCACCAGCGGAGTGGATGCGGGACTAGCGAAGTTGAGGGATTGCGCGTTCTGCAGGCTCACCTGTTCCAAAGTCTTAGCAACCGTATAACTGCCCAGGAACGTCAACCCGCGCGCGAAGCGCTTCGTCACCTTGATTTGAAGACTGTCGTAGCGTTGTTTGCCGATGGGCAAGGCGGCAATGGTGAGTCCGGAGAACTGCGGATAGCTGGACATGAGAATCTGGCGCTGAATGGTCGCGCCATTGAGCGCGGCATTCACGGGGATCAGTCCCGCCATCGGATTGGGAACCTGCGCCGTATAGTACGCCGTATCGATCACTCCGGCGGCCGTACGCCGTCCGAGTTCCGCCGCGGGAATGTAGTTCAAGCCCGCATTCAACGGTAACTTGCGCGTCTGATTTCCGACATAGGCGGCTTCCACCAGAATACTGCCGGGAAGTTCGCGTTGGATGTCGAAGGAATACTGATGAGAATAGGGCAGCACGCGGTCCAGGTAATTCGCCGTGAGAGCCTGGCCGAGGAAGCTGGATGCGCCTTGCGAATTTCCGATGGCGCTCAACAACTGGCCGCCCGGCAACAACGCGAAGGCGTTGGCGAGATTCACCGCCGGGGTCAATCCATCTGTCGATACGGTTGCCGTGGAGCGCTGGCTGTAACCGGCGTTCGATCCGGTTGCGCCCTGGCCCAGATAATAAAGCCCGTAGCCGCCGCGGAAAACCCATTTATCGCGGAAGCGGTAGGCGAGTCCCGCGCGCGGCACGAAGTTGTTCTTGTCGGGGCGGAACGATCCGCGCCCTTGGCCCGCGTTATTGGCGAAGATGGTTGCACCCTTCAGGTTCAGACCCTGCACTCTGGCCGCAATAGGACTGGCGGCACTGAAATCGAGGCCCAGCACCATGCGGTCATAGCGCTCGGTGGCCGGTGATTCATAATCCCAGCGCAAGCCCAGATTGAGGGTCAGGCGGGGAGTGATCTTCCAATCGTCCTGAAAGAACGTGGCGTAATAGAAGTGCGTGAAAGCCGGGTCGATGTTGCGATCGGCCACCGCGGAGGAAGGATAGCCGAGAAGGAACGTGGCCAGTTCATTGCCCGAAACCGCGTCGGGGCGTCCGGCGTTGGCCTGCGTCCAATTCTTTCCGAAGCTGTAGGAACCCACGGCCGCGCCGGGGTTCGAGCTGTTGTCATTGTATTTTCTCGATTCGAAACCGAAGCGGAAAAAATGCCGTCCGGAAACGAAATTCACGTTTGGCTGAATCGTATAGACATCGTTGGTACCATTGGCAACCAAGCGGTTGGGGCCCATGGCTTGGAAGCCGCCGGCGAAATCGAAAATGGGGAATCCGGTCCGCGTGAACTGCGCAGCCAGTGCCGGATCGAATCCGAGCAGCCGTTGATCGAAGCCGGTTCCATAGGAGCTGCCGGTAGTCTCCTCCCACCGGCTCAACCCTGCGCGCAGATCGAACGTGAGCCGTGACGAAATGGTGGACGTCCAATCAAACGTCCAATTGCGGCCATTGCGAATGAGCGGGGCGTTGCCGGTGGGCTCGGCGGGATTGATTTTGGAAAGATCGGTCATGAATGTCAGCCCGCGAAACTCATTGAAGGGATTTTGGCCGTAACGGAAATAGGCTACGTTCTTGGAATTAATCTGATAGTCCATACGGCCAATCCACTGGTCGAGCCCGGCAATCCAGCGCGAAGGATACGGATAGTTCTGAATGTGGGCCGGACCAACGCCGTTCGATGTAGGCGCCGGATAAAACTTCAGGGCTTCCACGGCAACCTTACTCAAACGCGCGGCCGGAATGCGGTTGCCCGCGAACGGAGTGCGCAGCCCCGCCGCCGTCGTAGTGAGCGGATCGTTGATGGACACTTGCTGTCCTTGCGCGTTCAAGAGGGATGAAAAATCGCCCCCCCGCCACTCCATCTGCGGCACGGTGACCACGCCCGGATCGGCGGAGCGCTGGCGCAACCCCTCGTAGGCGAGCATCCAGAACAGTTTGTTGCGGCCGTTGAAAACTTTCGGAATCAGCACGGGGCCCGACAACTGGAAACCGAACGCATTGATGTTGTTTGGCGAGCGCTTGATGCCGCCGGCGTTCAATTCAAACTGATTGGCATTCAGCTTGTCGTTCTGAAAATACTCGTACGCACGGCCGCGAAAACCGTTCGATCCGCCTTTGGTAACGATGGTGACAATGCCGCCGCCCGTGCGTCCGTACTGCGCGTCGTACGTATTGGTGAGCACTTTGAATTCCTGTACGGAATCCATAGTCGGAACGTGAATCACCTGGCGGCTGGTCTGGACGTTGCTGATGCCGTCCAGTAGAACTTCGTTTTCCGAATTGCGCCCGCCATTGACGGAGAAGCCAGTTGTGCCGCCGATATCGAAGGAGCGCAGATAACGCCACCCGCCGCTCTTCACTACGCCCGGCGCGGCCCAGGCAATCTGGAACGGGTTTCGCCCTTGCGTCGGCACATTGTTGATGAGCTCGTTGGAAATAATCTGACTGCGGCTGGCCGTCTCGGTTTGCAAAGCGGCCACGGTGGAACTTACTGTAATGCTGTCGGCCAGCGCGCCCAGTTGCAGTCCGATATCGATGCGCGCCTTGTCCAGCGTTTGCAGAACGATTCCCGATTCGACGAATCGTTTGAAGCCCGCTCTTTCGGCGGTCAACTCATACCTGCCCGGCGTTAGAAACGGCGTAAGGTAAACGCCGGCGACGTTCGATTCCGTAACCACGGACGTGTTTGTCGCAACGTTGGTGACGCGAATGGCGGTGGCGGGCACAGGCGCGCCCGCGGGATCGGTGACAATGCCCGTGATGCTGGCGCGTACATCCTGCGCGGGCGAAGCCGCCGCGAATACAAGCAGTAGAAATAGAACAGCCATGGAAGAGCCCCCTTGGGACATCTTATAACGAGAGACGGGTATGGCTGTTGAGAACTAACTTTTACTTTTACGGAAGTCTCGCCCCGCTTCAGACCTTCGCCGGAACAATGTACGGCGCGCGGTAGTTGCGAGTGAGCATTCTGGTCGCTTCGGGATCGTTCTTGACCGTCCAGGTTTTCTCGTCCCAGTGCAGCGTGCGTCCCAGGCGATAGGAAATGTTCGCCAGGTGCATCAGCACACAGGAGATGGCCCCTTCTTCGATTTCCGCATTCAGATCCTTCACCTTGCGGCTGCGTACGCCGGTGATGAAGTTTTCAAAATGGCGGTCGCGCTCGTTTCTGGCCGGGCCCGGTTTTTGATCGCGCCCCATAAAGCTGTAGTACTTGTTGTAGTTGTCGATGACCAGGTACCCGTTGGAGCCATAGAACGTATTGCCGATGGTGTTGCCGGCGCGGTCTCCGCCGATGCCCGCTTCGTGGTTGCTGTACCAGTGGCGGACTTCAAACGTCATCATCTTGGCTTTGCCGCCAACATTGAATTCGTACGAGGCGCTGATCGTGTTCGGCGTCTCCTGATCGTCATCGAACATGAACTTGCCGCCGATGGCGGTGACCTTCGTTGGATGCGTCACGCCTAAACCCCAGCGCGCGATATCCACTTCGTGGATTCCCTGGTTGCCAAGATCGCCGTTGCCGGTATCCCAGAACCAATGCCAGTTGTAATGGAAGCGATTCTTGGTGAACGGGCGCATCGGGGCCGGACCGGTCCACATGTCGTAATCGACGCCGGGCGGCACTTTTTCCACCGGAGTCTTGCCAATGGTGTTGCGCGCCTTAAAACATAATCCGCGCGCCATGTAGACGTCGCCGAATTCGCCGTCCCTCATCTTCTGCACGGCTTCCTGCAACGCCGGCGAGGACCGGCTTTGGCTGCCCATCTGCACAATCCGGTTGTATTTGCGCGCCGCCGCCACAATCTGCCGCGATTCAAATACGTTGTGCGAGCACGGCTTTTCGACGTAGACATCCTTGCCCGCCTGGCAGGCCCAGATGGTCTGCAAGGTGTGCCAGTGATTGGGGCTGGCGATGGAAATCGCATCGATATTTTTGTCGTCAAGAATCTTGCGAATATCGCGGAAGGCCGGTGGGGCCTTCTTGTCGCGTTTCTGCAAAGCGCCGATGAACCGCTCCGAATGCGAATCGTCCACGTCCACCAACCCAGCCAATTCGACATTGGGCATGGACGTCCAGGCACTCATGTGGTTGTTGCCGCGTCCGCCGCATCCAACCACGGCGACACGCACGGTGTCATTGGGACTGGCAACCGACCGCACCGCCTGCGTGGCCGTGGCCGCCACGGAACTCATCATGAAATAACGCCTATTCACTTGGCCTCCTTTGCGCGGTAATCGAACCGCTGCTGAAAAGCATTATACAGCGATTCGTCAGTTGCGTACGACGCCGGATAAACGCCGGTACTCGATTTTTCGCAATCCCGCCACCGTCGAATACGTTGCAAATCCCACTGGGGTCGAAAGATCGATCTCGCCGAGGCGAAGGCCGACGCGTCTGCCGGTGATCTCGGCGTCGATGATGAGTTCGCCGTCAATCCAACCCTGGATGCGCGACTCCGTCACGGCCAGCCGGAAGGCGTACCAGCGTCCCTTCACGAAATCTTTCACTGTCGAGGTGTCGTTCTCAGACGCGTCGTCGCCATCCAAACTGGAGAGTCCCACCACGGACCCGCCCCAGCCGCCGTTGATCCACGAGCAGAACGAGTCTTTGACGGGAAAAGTGATTCCGGCGAAGAAATCGCTGCCCTCCAGACGCACGGCCTCGAACCGGATCTCATAATCGAATTTCGGAAACTCGCCCGTCCACGTGATGCCTGTAAGGTATCCCTTGCCGATGGAAATCGTGCCATCCTGCACACTTACCTTGCCGCGTCCGCGGAACGGCGTTTCCTTCCAACCTTTGAGGGACGCGCCGTCGAAGAGCGGGATCCATTCCGCCGCGGTCTGGCCCGGCAAGCTGCTGGTTGCAGCGCAGAGGATAGCCGCCAATGCGAAGGTTGTCCGAATCGTCATCGCCCCATTATATTTCTTCGAACACATTCGCGTTGGCCAGATTTTATACGTATTAGTTGTCTGATATGATACGTGTATGGCTAAGCTCACGTTGAGTGTGGACAGCCGCGTGGTTTCGCGCGCGAAGCAGTACGCGAAACAGCGAGGCGTATCCGTATCCAAGGTTGTGGAAGGCTACCTTGCCGCGATTGCAGAGCCGCCTCCTCCCGCAACGGGACCGACGCCGATTCTTAGGTCGTTGCGCGGCATTCTCAAGAAAGCGGACATCGGGGATTACCGAAAGCACCTCGCATCGAAGTATCGATGAAAAGAATCCTCTTCGACACCAATGTCGTCCTGGACGTTCTGCTCGAACGGCAACCGCATGTGAAAGCAAGCGCGGCGGCCTGGGCGATCGTCGAGTCCGGTAGAACGGAGGGGATGCTGGCGGCCCACGCCGTCACCACATTGCACTATTTGCTCCGCCGGGAGATAGGCACCATCAAAGCCACGCGGGCCATCGCTGCACTTTTGACAGTCTTTGGAGTGGCAGAGGTCAACGGGGCAGTAGTACAAGAGGCGCTGCATCTCACCGGCGCTGACTTTGAGGACGCCGTGACTGCGGCTGCAGCGCGACTGGCAAGCTGTGAATGGATCGTCACGCGCGACCCAAAGGGATTTCGCTCATCCCTTGTTAGGACGTTGCGTCCGGAAGAATTGGAGCCCCTTGTCGGACGCGGCTAAGCCCGGCTAATCCTTCACTCCCAGCTTCCGCAGGAACGTCATCATCGGACACCAGTTTGTGAATGCCGATTGAAACAAATTCAAACCGACGAAAACCGTGAAGCAATACCAGTAAGCGTTCACGTAATAACCAAGCGCGACGCTTGCCACCACGAATGCTCCGG
>JACPVQ010000144.1 GCA_016191645.1 Candidatus Solibacter usitatus | reverse complement strand
GTTGCTCGTCGATCTGGGCCAGGCGGGTCAGGGCCACGGGCGCCTGGGGGCTGCTCAGCGCGGCGGTGTAGAGTTCCAGGGCGCGCGGGCGCTGGCCCTGCTTCAGGCACAAGGGGATCTCTCCACGGACGCAGGTCAAGGGGGTGTCTGAGCCTGGTGGAGGGGGAAGGGGGAGATTGGGGCAGGTGGGTTGGCAGAAAGGAGTTGCGGGGGTATATCGGATGTGGTATGGTAGGGTCATCGGTGGGGTTGCGAAGGGGGCACGGCGTATAACACCGGGTTGCCGGCTCCGGTCGCTTCGCTCCTTTCGCCCAACCTGTCCTCTGTCCCGGTGCTTGCTTGATCGCCGGGGCCGGCGCGGTGGGCAGGAATTCGGTTTGCTGGCAAATCGACTGGAGCCGTTGGCGAAGGGTCGTGGTCGTGGCCGTGTCAGCGTAGCGCCGCCCCCGTCGGCAAGCACCGGGCCAGTCCTTCGGACCGGACAGGTTCGGCAACCCGGGGACGTTATGTGAAATACAGCCCAAAGCCACGAGCGGCCATCCCTGGCCGCTCACTTCACAGCTAGACGGTCATGGCCCGCTGGAATATCGGGAAGCCGGCTGGCAAGTACGGATAAACCAGGTACTGCCTGGTTCACTTGAGGGAGGTCCACATGAAAAGAGTGTTGTTGCTCGTCGCCTCTATCCTTGTCTCTCAGGTTCGCGCCCAGGTTCCTGCAGAGTACTTGGACTATTCGGGGCGCGATGACGTACTGAGTGGCGGGACGAAGATGATTTCGGTGAACACCCCTAAGGGGACCTTTCATGTATGGACCAAGCGCGTTGGCAATAACCCGACCGTCAAAGTTCTCCTCCTGCACGGTGGGCCAGGTACAACCCATGAATATTTAGAGGCATTCGACAGCTACTTCCCTGGGGCGGGCATCGAGTATTACTACTACGATCAACTCGGCTCCTACTACAGTGATCAGCCAGAGGAGCCGGAACTATGGGATCTACCTCGCTTCGTGGAAGAGGTTGAGCAGATTCGCCAGGCACTGGGGCTTGACCAGAAGAATTTCTATTTGTTTGGCCACTCATGGGGTGGCATTTTAGCCCTTGAGTATGCGCTGAAGTATCAGCAGTACCTCAAGGGGCTTGTCATTTCGGATATGATGTCCAGCATTCCCGCTTACAACGAGTATGCGCAAAAAGTGCTGATGCCGGCAATGGACCAGGAGGCACTGGCAGAAATCAAGCATTTGGAGGCTGCAGAAGACTACCAAAACCCTCGCTACATGGAGTTACTGATTCCGCATCACTATGTTCATCATCTCTTGCGTATGCCGCCGGAGCAGTGGCCAGACCCGGTGAACCGTGCATTCAAGCACCTCAACCCAGCGATCTATATTCCCATGCAAGGGCCGAGCGAGTTGGGTGCCAGTGGGAAGCTGGCCAACTGGGACCGCGTGGCAGATCTGCCGAAGATCACGGTCCCGACCTTGACGATCGGCGCTCGATATGACACGATGGACCCGGCGCACATGGAGATGATGGCCGGTAAGGTGCAGAAGGGGCGCTACCTGTTTTGCCCAAATGGCAGTCACATGGCGCTGTATGACGATCAAAAAGTCTACTTTGCGGGTCTCATTCGGTTCATTCTGGATGTGGATGCGGGGCGGTTGTGAGTGGACTGGCCCGCTAGCCAAGCCCCAGGCTTGCCTTCCGGGCAAGCCTGGGGAGGGCTGTACTTCACATAACACCGGGTTGCCGGCTTCGTTCGCTGCGCTCACTTCGCCCAACCCTCGCCTGGTCACGCCGTTTGCTTGCGCAAACGTCGCGCCCAGGACTTCGGGTTCGGCAACCCGGAGACGTTATGTGAAAATGGGG
>JACPVQ010000209.1 GCA_016191645.1 Candidatus Solibacter usitatus | reverse complement strand
GTCGGGGAACTTCTCAAAGGCGGTGTGCTGCTCGGTGGTGCCCTTGCCGTCAGAGATCTTCACCTGGACCGCGAAGTTCTCGGGGGAACCATCGGGCCCTTCGGCGATGCTCTCGCCGACGACCAGAGCGCGGGTGCGCCGGAATCCGGCGAGGATGTCTTCAACGAACATCGATGGCATCTCGCAAAGCGGGGAAGGTAGCCCGGTGATTGCCGCACAAATAATAACTGCGGCCACCCTCAGCCACCGTTCGCACGAGCATCGTTTTGTGCGGCCGGAAGTAGTAGCCGGGGTCCGTCTTGTCCAGTTCCTTGTGATAGTCGCCGCGAATGGGGACGATATCGAAAACCGCCGTGGCAAAGTCGCGAATGTTGCGATTCTCCTGAGCGGCAATGTTTCTCGCCATCGCCAGGGCTTTGAGATAAACCTCCGGCCCCATAATCGCCGAGCCGAAACTCAGCACCACGCCGCCTTCCAGGTTTTCCACCGCCTTTGTGAAAATGAGGAAATCGCGATAGCTGGCGTCGCCAAGGGCCGCGCCGTCGCAGTTGGGATGCTGATGGAGAATGTCGTAGCCGATGCCGACATGGGACGTGACAGGCACGCCCAACCGATAGGCCGCCGCCAATACGCTGAGGTCGAGATGCGGAAACCCGCTCGCCTGCAAACGCGCGCCGACGCCTTCTCCCAAGCCCTGTTGTTCCGCCGCCGCCTGCCGGATCCAATCGTTTAGTTCGCCCGTTTCCGTCCACAAGCCAAACTTGCCGTCGCGCACATAGCGCGCAACGCTCTCCGTGGTTGCCCCGATGCGCGCCAGCTCGTAATCGTGAATCACGCCCGCGCCGTTCATGGCGATGTGCGTGAGAAACCCGCGCTCCATCAGGTCGATGATGTGGCGATTGACTCCGGCGCGCAGCAGATGCGCGCCCATCATGAGAATGCGCGCGGAGCCTCGCTCTTTGGCGCAGCGAATCTCACCGGCTACCGCCGGCAACAGGGGATGCGAAAACTCCGGAGTGGCGTCGTTCAGCTGCAACCAATGCTCAAGTTGCAGATCGTTGGCGCGTTGGGCGAGTGGCAGCACTCGCAAGCGCGACCGGTCGAACTGCGGGTATCGGGACGGCATCGGAAACTAGTTGGGAAACAGGGTCGCCTGAATCCGGTCAAGATCCAGGAAGTTGGGGACGATATAATCGGCGCCTACTCTTACCAGGCGTTCGCGTTTCCACGGATCGACAACGGCGCATTCCGGTTCGTTTGTCGCCACGCCAACCGCAACGCCGCCGACCTGTTTGATGTTCTCGATCTCGACGAAGCCGTCGCCGAAGCCGAGGAACTGATCGCCTTGGGCCTCCGCCGAGTCAATAATGCGGCGGATGAGGATGGCCTTGGAGAATGTCTTGTAGTCATCGAGAGCGCCGTGACATCCGCCGTCGAAATAACGCGTCACATCCAGCAGACGGGCCTCTTCCTTCATGTCGGCGTCATCGGTGCCGCTGGCCAGATACATTTTGAGGCCGCGCGCTTTCAACGTCTCCAGCAGCGCGCGCGCGCCCGGGACGAGATAGGTCTCGGGCGAGGCCTTGCCTGTGCGCAGCGCATCGACGCGGTCCTTGATGCGCACCCACAGCAGGTCGAGGTAGCGGCGCTTGTAAACCAGCGGATCGAGCGGCGTTCCGCCGCGCCTGACAACATTCTCCGCCAGTTCAATCATCTGATAGATGGTGTCTTTGCCGGTGAGCCTTCCGACGAATTCGCGGACCAACTCCGTCAGCTCCGCTTCCGATTCTCCGCTTTTCAATTGCGCCAGAACCTCCACCATCATCGGCACCATGATGTCTATCCAGCCGGAGCGGATGATGGACAGCGTCCCGTCAAAGTCAAAGAGCACAATTCGAGCATTCGAGGCGTTCGCCCCGGGTGAAATAATTTCCATTTGAGCAGTAAGAAACTATTGTCGCACTACGCGTTGAGCCAAGCTACCAATACTGCCATTTGCCCGCGCCCAGCACGTAGGCGCTGAGGACGGCGTTGGTCACGGCGTGGGCCAGTATGCAGTCTCCCAAGGAACGCGTGCGGATCATCCACCAGTTGTAAAGGATTCCCGCAGCCAACCCGACATCCCAGTACGCTCCGTGTTCCAGTGCAAAGAATGCGGCTGTGATCCAGAACGCCTTTCTGGAATACGTTCCCAGCGGAACGGCCTGGAAATCGGGGCGAATGAGCCACCGCATCAGCCAATTTCGCCAGAAGAGTTCTTCGATGATGGGGACCAGCACGACCGCGCGCAAGCTGCGGAAAACCAGGGCCGAGACCCCCATTCCGGAGTAGCCGCCATTTGGAACAGGCGCGGAACCTAAGTAAGAGTTTTGAAACAGCCAATGCGTGCGGTAGGCCGGCCAGAAGAAATCGGGGGCAACCCAGATCAGGAAGACCACCAATCCAAGCCCAACGGATGCGGGCCATTGGCGCACCTTCCAATCGATGGCCTTGCGGGAGAACGTCCACAGGATGGCGGCGAGTACGACAACCCGCAGGGGATACTCAGCTCCAGGGCTCAGACCGAGCTTGCCATCCAAGGCAAGCAGGACCAGAAACGCCACGAAGGGCAGAACGTAAGGAGTGGAAGGGCCGCTCATCATCCGCTAGATGCGGTTCATCATCTCTTTGAGCTTAGTCTCTTCATCGCCTTTGAGCTTGTATCGCATGGCGGCTTCGCCCGAGCGCCGCGCGCCGGCCTTGTCACCCTTCTTTTCCAGCGCCAACGCGAGGTGGAAATGGAAGATCGGATTGGAGGGCTCTTTCTCCAGCAGCTCTTTGAACGTGCGAATGGCCTGATCGGTTAACCCCTTCTTGAGATAAACGTAGCCCAGGGTGTCCGAGATGTTCGGTTCGTGCGGGAATTTCGCTTTGGCTTTTTGCGCCATGCTGAGCGCGAAATCGAGGTCCGAGCCTTTTTCCTCGGCGAGAATGAAGGCAAGGTTGTTCAACGCAAACACGTTGTCCGGCTCGATGCGGCGAATCTGTTCGTACATGGGACGCGCGGCTTTGCGGTTGCCCATCTCTTCGTAGATCAACGCCAGGCGGACGTACGCCGTCGGTTCGTTGGGGTTCAGTTCACGCGCCTTTTGGAATTCCACGATGGCCGCTTCAAAATCGTGTTTGAAGCGCAGCGTCTCTGCCAGGCGGATCAACACCTCGAAGTTCTTGGGGTTCTTCTGCAGCAGCTTGCGATACTCCGTCACCGCCAAATCGTAGCGTTCCGCGCGCACGGCATCGTTTGCCAGCGCCATGCGGAACAGGTTCTTGTCAGGAGTCTTTGCCAGTTCGTCCTGGAAAAGTTTCAAAGCCTCATCCTTGCGGTTGGTGCCCATGAGAACTTCCGACTGGCCAATGATCCCACGCGGATCATTGGGAGCAGCCTGCCGCAACCTGGTGAACATCTCCAGCGCTTCGGTGTTCTTTTTCTCCTGGAAGTTCAGGATGCCCATTTGATAGAGCTCGTCCGGAATATTGGGATCTGTTTTCAGAACCAGGTTCAACTGCTCACGCGCCGTCGTCATGTCGCCCAGACCGAGGTGGCTGCTGGAGCGGACCATCAACGCGGGAAGGTTCATCGGGTCGTAGGTGAGAATTTCTTTCGCCGATTGCAGCGATTTGGAGAACTCCTTGTTCGCCAGTTGCATCTGCGCGATGGCGATGCGCGCCGGAGTGTAGTCGCGTCGATACTTAAGCGCCTCCTCGAACTGCACGCGGGCGTTGTTCAGGTCGCCTTTGGCCGCGTACGCCTGGCCGAGACGGAAACGCAACACAAAGTTGTCCGGGGTCTTGGTAACGACGGCGCTCAATTCATTGATGGCGGATTGCGCCTTCTCTTTGCCGCCGTCCTGCAACCAGAGCGAGGCGCGCATGGCGATGGCGTCCGGTTCACCGGGGTTATCCTTCAGGATCTGCGCTACCAGATCGTTTGCCTCGCGCATGCGATTGCGAGCGACCAAAGTCTCCACAAGGCGCTTTTGATAGTGCAGCTTCTCCTTCGGCTCCAGGCGCATGCCCTGCTCGTAATGCTTCACGGCCGCATCGACGTCGTGGAGGCGGAAATAGAAATCGCCGGCGGCGGCATTCCCTAACGGAAAGTCCTTCGTATTCGAGGCGAGCGTATCCAGCGTCTTGATGGTCTCCTGGGGCCGGTTGGTGAATATGTAGTGCGCCGCAAGCTGCAGAACGAAGAAGGTCTGCTTCGGATTGTTCTTTACTTTCAGAACGTACATCTTCTCGGCGTCGTCGATGCGCTTCATGGTGGCGTAGCGCAGATACATCCAATCGTAAAGGCCGGCAAAGTCCGGCTCCTTTTGTAGCATCTGGAAGCCCATCTTCTCCGCCTCATCGAAGCGGTTGGCGCTAGCCAGACATTCCATCAGCGGCAGAATGACCTCTTTGGAGAAAGGCTTCAGAGCGTGTGCCATCTGGAATGCCTCCAGCGCCTCCTCCAGTTTTGAGTTGGTCACCGCCAGATAACCTTTGACGCGAAGCCCGAGAAAGGACTTGGGATCTTTCTTCAAGATGGGTCCGACCAGTTCCTCCAAGGCCTTCAGAGCCTCCTTCGGACGGCTGGGGTCGCGAAGGTAGATGGCCATATAGATGTCCGCCAGGTTGGTAGCCGCGTCGATGTTCTCCGGCTGCAATTCGACGGCGCGACGTAGAGAGCGCAATGCCTCGGCGGGACGGCCCAGGCGCAACTCGGCCTGCCCCAATTGGAAGTAAGCCTCGCCGTAGCGCATGTCCTTCTTGAGGGCGCTCTTGTACATGATGGCGGCTTCTTTGTATTTGCCGTTCTTGAAGTATTCCTTACCGCGATCCAGGTAGGCTTTCTTCACCTTTTCCGGATCGTTCCCGCAGGAAATGGCCAGCATCATCACTGCCAGCAAGAGACACGAAATTCGTTTGAAAAACATTGGCTTACCTTCCACAATCCAACTTCACCATAGAATGCCGGATGCAACAACGGAGGTTCATCCTAGTTCATTGGTCCTAAGTTGGTAGTACCTCTGTATCGACAGTTTTCTCAAACTTATTTAGTGGCGGGAAATGAGAAGGCGGGCCTGCGCACAGAATTCCGGTCAAGACATTGATAACAAGCGTGTTAGTAGAATGGAAGCTATTGAACGGCTACGACGGGATCCAAGGGGCCTTTTGTTGGGCTGCTTACACCCCCGATACGAACGGTCACATCCAGGTTGTCCCCTTTCAGGTGATTTCCTGGAACGTACAGTTGTAGTTCATAAACGCCGACGAGTCCTGGCATTAGATGACTGGATTCAACGACAATTCCCGCCTGACTGAATCGAGGGTCGCCGAAGAAGACTTCCACGGGATCCGTCTTGGCTACAGGACTGGCAGGAGTTGGAAGCCCGGAGGTGATGGTGCTGCCCTTGGTGGGCCCAAGGCCGATCGCGTACATCAGGAGGCGCTTATCCCGGCTGGCGGGATTGTTCCTGGTGACAGGCGAGCCGTCATCCTTGAAATAGATGGCGGCCTGTTTCGATTCGACATCCACCAACACGGCAGGAGAATACTTCGTCAGCGTCGCCAAAGCGGTGTTCACACTGGAGGTTTTCTTATCAATGGACCTGACAACCACGGGGTAACGGCCGGCTGCCAGTTCGTAGGGAACCTGCGCAGTGATCTGCGTCGGGGAGGTTTGAATCAACGGCATCGGACGATTGTTCATGGTCACGCAAACACCGCCCAAGACCGATGGCAGCGGAGCTTCCGACTTTTCCGACGCCGCAAGATTACGGCCGTTGATGGTAACCAGAGTGCCTGGAGATAAGGCGGCTGCGCCGTTGGCCATGTTGGCCAAACTGCCCTGCTGCGTAAACTGCGGCCTTTCGGCGGGCGGCTGGACATCCAGCGGAATCACGCTGAGACCACTGGCGCTGATCACATAGGCGGTCGTGCCTGTGGAATCCACCGCCATTTGACGGCCGGAGATATTGGCGCGCTGTGTGCCCGTAACCGTGGAAATAGGCCCTTCAATCGCCGTGAACTGGCGGACAATGTTTCCTGTAGTGGAGTCCGCCACTTCAATCACAGGAAGGTCGGTGGCGGTGGCGTTTCCCTGTTGGACACGAATGGGCTGCGTAAATCGCAGGTACGACGTGTTGTTCAAAGCGACTACGGCGGAGACGGGGCGCGGCACGGTGGTAGTGGCCTGCTGATTGCCGCCGCCTGGAACACCACGGCCCGTGGCCACTTCGGCGCTACCGGCGGATCCCGTGGGAGTGAGTGCGGGGTTCAAGACGGTCCCGTTGACCAGGAAATAACGGCCATTGGGGCCTGCCGAAACCGGTCCGTAGTAACCCTGAATAGGATTCGTAAAGATTTGGCGGCCTTGCACAAAATCGTCGGAGGCGTTGTCGTACAGATAGACGAAGCCGTTTCCGGCGACCACCATGGCGTATTCGCCATTCGGCGTGGCGGCGACGGATCGCGGCGCGGCGAGGTTGGCGGTGCCGATAATACCGTTGGAAGTTCGCGGCAGCAGATCGTTGCCCACACCGTGCCAGATACTTCCGTTATTCATGATTACCAGTGGGCCGCGGATGGTGGCGGCGACCACGGATGGTGTCACCAAGGCGGATGTCGCGTTGAATGGGAGGGGCGGGAAGCGCAGGCGGCCAGTGACCTTCCCCTGCGTCAAATCGATCACGCTGAGGTTCTCGCCACCCGTGTTGGCCACGTACATGGTGGTGCCATCCGGCGAGATCGCCATGGAGCGCGGCAATTGACCGACCTTAATCGGATTCATGAACTGCTTGGTCTTGGCGTCAAACACTTCGATGCGGTTCATTCCGGAGTTGGCAATATAGACGCGCTGCCGGACCGAATCGTAAGTAATGTCTTCCAGAGCTTCGTTTGCGGAGACTCCAACGGAGAGCGTGCGAATATCGGTGCCCGTTTCGGCGTTGTGGTTGTTCTGCATGACCCGCAAGCGGTTTGGGATGTTAATCGCCTCGTTGGATTGGATGAGTAAGTCCACCGGCGTCACCGTTCCCAGCGTGCGGCTGTTATTGCTGTTGAACGTCAGGTCGATGACGCTGCCTTCCGGAGTGTTGGTTACGCGGAAGGTGGGGGCGGTCTGGTTCATCGCGGTATTATTCTGCGCGCCGCCCAATCCCCCGAAACCTGGAAGCGCGCCTTGATTCCCACCCGCGCCGGGGACTCCCGGCAATATCGGAAGAAGCGGGATGATCACGCCGCCGCCAGGCAAACCTCCGCCGGGCCCGCCCACTCCGCCCAGTCCGGCCGCGCCCGCGGGCGTCGTCTGCAGCACCTGCGCGCTCACCGTCATCCGGCCGCGCCCGGCGTTGTTGACCAGCAGCCGGATTCTGCGCTGATCCGACGTAACGCCGCACTGATCATTCTGCAGCAAGGTCAACGATTGCGCCAAATCGAGAATTGGGTTCTGCGCCGCCGTCCCCACCTGAAGTTGAGCGAAACCCGATTCCGAAATGGCGTAGATGGTTCCTCCATCGCTGGTGATCACCATCTTGCCGGCCAGATTCTCCACAGTCTGGAAGGCCATGTTAATGAGCAGGTTTTCCGGATCGTTCACCATCAATTGCCCGATGTTCGGTCGCGGCGCCGGAACCTGTTGCGGAGCAACGTTAAAGGCGGAATAGAGGGTGCCGCCGTCAGGGGAAAAAATCGAGCCGCCTTGGTTTTGGACCGTGTTGAAATTGGTATTGGCCGGAATGGGATACGGCGCATTCGCCAGATTCTGCTGCGCCAACACTTCCAGCGTCGAAGTGTCGAACAGCGTCAATCCGGACATGAAAGTCTTTCCATCCGGGGCAATGGTCAACACGTCCGAAATGTTATTCACAATGCGGCTGCGCAGGATGGTCCCTGAGGCGACCTCATAAACGAAAACCACGCGCTGCGTGTTGCTGGGAATATTCACGCCGATGATGAGACTCCCATCGGGAGTGGGGGCAAGAACGCTGCGGTTGGCCAGAAAAGCGCGTCCGGCCGGTGGAGCACCCGGAGGCGCCTGCGGCGTCGGCGGAACCACAACTACGGTATCAATGGATCCGTTGTTGTTGGGATCGTAAATGAGTAGCGTGTTCTGTGAGTTGCCGGGGCCGGTACCGATGGTCGAAATCAGAACCTTGTCGTCCCCACCGATCGCAATCCCTTCCGGCCTTGCGGGCAGGCTGGGAGTGCGCACGACACGAAGAGTGTTCAAGTCGATCACACTCAGCGAGGAAGAATTGTGCGCCGTTACATAGAGCAGGTTGCGGTCTCGCGACATCGCGGCCATCAACGGGAACTGATCCGTGTTGACCGTCGCCACCAAACGAATGGGGTTGGGAGGAAGCGAATACACTTCCATCCGGTTTGCATTGTTGTTGATGACGTAAAGGCGACGCCGGGACTCGTCTAAAACGATGTCAGACACGCTGCCGACCACAGTGGTCACAGAGCCTAATGTTGCAGCCATTGCGGCGCCGCAATTAAGAAGGGAGAAAACCAGTAAGATCCCGCGTACCATCAGTTTATATAGAACCCATTACAAACGACGAAAGTTGCGTCCACGCCGGTTACAGTAAGGTAGACAGCAGTTTCCCTGTGTTGTAGAGCAGATCCAGCCGAGCCCTCTCCACAACCAGCTGCGATTCATAGTATAGCGCCCATTTTTCCTGTTCGACGAACCTGGCCTCCTCTACTTGGCGGAAGCTGGCGCGGCCCTCATCCAATTGGGCGGAAAGGATGGTCACTTGCTCTCGCTCCAGTTCCAACTCGGTGCGCGCAAGTTCGCGGGAGCGCTCTAAGAGATTGATTTGACGGAAGTTGTTCTGAATCTCGTGTGTGATTCGAGATCGTGCCTGTACGGCGCGGGTTCGCAGCGCCTCAAGGTCGGCCTGCGCTTGCGCTCCCTGCGCAGAGGATGCCTGGCTGGGGAACAAGGGAATCTGAACCGAAATCCCGAATTGTCCATTGTGGCGTTGGAACCTGCGGAAGAAGTCATCGTAATTGTTAAACTTTGCAAAAAGTCCATATTGGGCCACCAAATCCACCTGTGGCAGGGAAGCGGCCTTGTGCAGTTTGAGTTCGTGACGTTTGGCCTGAATGGCAGACTCCAGTTTTCTCAGCTCGTTGTTTTGGTCGAGTGCCAGACGAACGCACTCCTCCTCGGTGGCGGCCAAGCCGAGCCTCATCGGATCGGTGGAAACGGGCCGCACCCGCTCCGCCGCGAACAGGCCCAGAATCGCTCCCAGCGAGGCCTCCGCTGAAGCCCGCTGCTGTTCCGCGGAATCGAGGCGGTGCTGTGTTTTCGCCACCAGCAGAGCGGACCGCTTGGCTTCAATTTCCAGGTCGCGGCCCTCGCGAACCCTCGCCTGAACGGTGGCGTGAGTGTTTTGCAGCGACTCGATCTGCGCCCTGATAGCCTGCGCGGTTCTGCCCCAACGCGCGGCCTCAAGGAACGCAACGGCGGTGCGCAAGGCGATTTCATCGCGTTTGGCGTGAGTGTCGATGGCGGCCGAGCGGGAAGCCTCCTGCGCGCTGGCCACCCTGTAACTGGCAGGGCGGTTGAACAGAGCGGCAACGGCGCGGGCCTGCACGATGCTGGGCGCGGCGCCTTCGATACTCATTGGGAATCCGGAAGAATAGGCGAGCCCGCTGCCGGCAAACACCTTGGGGCGGAAAGGATCTTTGGCCACCCGGATATCGAGCACCGCCTTTTGTTCCTCAATGCGCGCCAGAATGAGATCGGGATTGGAGCGCAGCGCGGCTTCCAACGCCTCCTTCAAGGTGAGGGACTGCGGCTGCGCAGCCAGGGAACCCGCTGCGATTGTCGCGAAGGTGAGCAGGAAGGACATACTTCCAGTATGCCGCGAGGCGCACGCGGATGCGCTTTAAGAACCGGCCTGGCGCAAAAGCTTTTCCGCTTCCTTTTTCGAAGGATCGTCGGG
>JACPVQ010000208.1 GCA_016191645.1 Candidatus Solibacter usitatus | reverse complement strand
GCACGTCCACTTCCGTCGAACGCGGGTTGATGGTGCACATGCGCAAAACCGTTCTACCCTTCACCACCGTGGAGATAATGAATCCGCGCCCGGAGCGCGTGAACGCAAGCCCCGTCTCGCGATTGCACCGGTCGCGCGCCGCCTCTTCCCATCCCGCCGGCGCGTAGCGAAAACTCACCATGCCCATTTGCGCCGGCGTAATCACTTCCCAATCGCGCATCCCGCTCACATGTTCCCCGGCCACGCGCGCTAAATGAAAACCGTTCTCCATCGCCGCCCGGCACGCATCCAATCCCACCGTCTGCAGCGCCACCCACAGCTTCAACGCGCGAAAGGGCCGTGTCAGTTCCGGGCCATAATCCCAAAAATTCGGCTCGCGATTGCTGCCGCCCATGTCTTCCAGATACTCCGGACGCATGTGAAAGGTGCGCGCCAGATGCATCGCGTCGCGCGCCAGCACGCACCCGCAGGCAAACGGCGCGAACAGCCATTTATGCGGATCGAGCGCAATCGAATCGGCGCGCTCCATTCCGCGCAGCGCATTCCGTCCTTCGTCGCACAACGCCGCCGCCGCGCCGTAGCTGCCGTCGATGTGCAGCCACAGCGTGTGCTCGCGGCAAAGATCCGCCAATGCATCCAGAGGATCCACCGCGCCGGTATTCGTGGTGCCCGCGTTGGCGACGATGCAGAACGGCCGCCTGCCCGCCGCGCGATCCTGCCGCATCATCTCTTGCAATGGCGTCAGCGCAAGCCGGCAATCCTCGTCACTAACAAGTGTGCGAATCTGATCTTTGCGAAAGCCCAGCAGCCGCAGCGCCCGCGCCACCGACGAATGTGTCTGATCGGAAAGATAGACCACGCCGTCGGGAAACAGCTCTTCGCCCAACATCGTATCGCGCGCCGCCGCCAGCGCCGTGAGATTCGCCATCGAGCCGCCGCTCACAAATACGCCGCCCGCCTGCGCCGGATAGCCCACCACATCCTTCAGCCAGTCCAGCAGCCGCACCTCCACCATCGACGGACCCGCCGCCTCCATCCAACTCCCCGCGAATACGTTGTGGCCGTGCGCCAGAAAATCCGCCAGCGCCCCGGCGTAGTTCCCCACGCCCGGCACAAAAGCGAAGAAACGCGGATGCGCCGGCCGCGCGCGATAGCGCAGAATCACCTCCGACGCCTCGCGCAACACATCGCCAAGCGGCCGTCCCTGCCGCGGCAGCTCGCCGATCAGCGCTTCCATCTCCTCCCGCGATGCCGTTTCCAGCGCCGGCAGTTCGCGTAAGTCATCGACATGCCGCGCCACCTGCTCCACTGCCTCATGGCCCGCTTCGATCATCTCCTCGCGCGTGAACGCGAAACGCGCCGCGTCCACTTACAACTCCGCCCTCTTCGCGCCTTTCAGATAGTCCGCGTCAAACTCCACTCCGAGGCCCGCCGTTTGCGGCACCGCCACCATCCCGTTGCGAATGACGAAATTCGGCGTGTACCAGCTGTCTTTCTTCTCCCTGCCGCGATACGGAAACTCCATCAACGGACCGATGTTCGCGGTGGCCGCCGCGAACTGGAGCATCTTGCATGCCGCCGCATCCGTTTGCGTGTTGTGCGGAACAATCGTCATGCCCGCCTTCTTCGCCATGCGCGCCACGCGCGACGCGCGAATCAAGCCGCCGCAGTAATTCATGTCGGGTTGGATGATATCGAGCACCTTGCGCTGAATCATATCCTGGAATTTCCACAGCGAAGAATCCTGTTCTCCGCCGGCGATCTTCATTTCCAATGCATCGGCCACTTGCTTGGTCTCGCTCACTTCCTCCCACGGGTAGGACATAAAAATGCAATTTGAATTTTGATAGAGCAAAAATGCAGTGTTAAAATATGTTTTTTAAAAGAAAATTACAAAACGATCTCGTTTTGTCGAACTCGAAAT